>JAIRUG010000078.1 GCA_031254535.1 Rickettsia sp. | reverse complement strand
GTTTTAATACTTCCATATCTATTTTGCTGGCAGGTTTATTACGAGTTGTCCTAGGTTCTAGTCTGTTTGTCCAACGAACTAATGTTGTCTTCCCTATACCAAAACGTTTTGATGTTTCCACAAAACTTAATCCTTCTTTTATCTTAAATACTTTCTTTCGAAAATCTATTAAATATGTCATAATGACATTATTAAATCCTATTTATTGGGACTTGGCTATAGTCATCACGAGCCCTAGTGACGGTGGCGTGGGTGATCCAGGCGATAAGCTTCATGGATTGCCACGCTCACGTACGTTCGCTCGCAATGACGTATGTAACACCTATAATTGTCATTGCGAGGAGCTACTTCAGTAGCGACGAAGCAATCCATTTCTAAATAAACAGCGGAGCTGTTTTTTATCATTAAACGCTTACGTGTTTTTCTGGATTGTTTTGTTGCCGCTTCCAGCGGTCCTGAGCCATGACGTTTTAATTGGCAACTCGCGTTAATAACACTTTATTTACTTCATCGTACCTTAATTTTAGTTTGCAGATAAACTCTTAATATAATTTTCTTTCTCTATATTTATACTATATTTTTATCCTCTTGTTGTCATTTTCTTTGATTAAGATATAACTTTTTTATTTAACTAATGCAGATTGCTATGCCGTTTTAAACCTGATTGACTTCTACACCTGAATTCGATATAACTTTGTTATATCGAATTCTAGGTTACTATATATAAGGAATTCCTATGGATAGTTTAATAATTAAAGGCGGCATCCCCCTTGAAGGTAATATTAGCATTAGTGGAGCTAAAAATGCGGCATTACCGATTATGACAGCTGCACTGCTTACTGATAAGCTTAGTATTAATAATATTCCAAAGCTTACCGATATTCTCACAATGAAAAAATTACTTGAGAATTTAGGTAGCGTTGTCATTGTAACTGATCATCAAGATCAATTGAGCATGGATATCGATAGTAGCAATATTAATAATTTTACTGCACCATATGATATGGTACGTAGAATGCGGGCGTCTATTTGGATTCTTGGACCGTTACTCTCTAGGTTCTCTAAAGCTAAGGTTTCCTTACCTGGAGGATGTGCTATAGGTGCTCGGCAAGTAGATCTACATATAGCAGTTCTGCAAGCTATGGGAGCAAATATTGATGTTGATCATGGTTATATTAATGCTACAATCAAAGGTAGATTAAAAGCTGTACATTTTGTTTTTAAAAAAATATCTGTTGGAGCAACAATTAACGCCATAATGGCAGCTACTTTGGCTGAAGGAGAAACGATATTATTTAACTGTGCTAGAGAACCAGAAATTGTTGATCTATGCCATTGCCTTAATAAAATGGGTGCAGAAATAGATGGAATTGCCACAAGCGAAATAAGAATTATTGGTAAATCATCTTTAAAAAATACCAACTATTCGATCATGCCGGATCGTATTGAAGCTGGTACCTACATGATAGCTGCTGCCATTACTAAAGGCAATTTAAATATTTATGGAATTAACAGCAATATTGTTGAAAATATAGTATTAAAACTTATTGCAGCTGGCATAAAGGTTGAGCCCATTGATAATGGTTTAAGAGTTTCTTATGTAGATAGATTAAATCCTGTGGATATCCATACAAGTCCATATCCAGGTTTTGCAACAGACTTCCAAGCCCAGTTTATGAGTCTTATGACTCTTTGCAACGGTTCTTCTACAATCACAGAAACTATTTTTGAGAACCGCTTTATGCATGTTCCTGAATTATGTCGAATGGGTGCAAATATAACAATTAAAGGAAATAGTGCTAGAGTACGCGGTGTACCTTTTTTAACAGGAACCGAAGTTATGGCAAGTGACCTCAGAGCATCGGTGTCTTTGGTATTAGTTGGGCTTGCTGCCAATGATACAACAAAAATACATCGAATCTACCACTTAGACCGTGGATACCAAACATTGGAAAAAAAATTAAGTAATTGTGGGGCAAATATAGTACGAGTTACAGGAGATAGTGTTTAAAAAAACAGATAAGCAACTCAATATGACCAAAAATATTCATCCATCAATAAGAAAGCTAAATATATCTGAAAAAGCTAAGGTGTATTTTAATAAGCTAGAGTTTTATGAAATTATTGAGGATCCCATTGTTTTGAGTACTAAGGATAATCGGATTAATGAATATAGCGAGAATCGTTGGAGTTTTCGAGTTGATTACAATTTTAAACTATGTACAAAAAAAGATCTAACCACGAATCTTTGCTTTAATATCTCCGCTTTCTGCTTGTAGGCGTTTCCATTCATAAATAGTATTTCTACCCCCCTGCAAGAAAAGCAGGGGTGGCTAATAAAGCTTATTCGCAGGTAAAAGCTAGCGGTGTGTTAGAAGTCCATACCGCCCATGCCGCCCATACCACCGCCCATGCCACCACGTGGCATAGCAGATTCATCTTTATCAGCTGGTTCATCAATAATAAATGCTTCAGTAGTAATAATCAAAGAAGCAACTGATGCTGCATCTTGCAAAGCTGTACGCACGACCTTAGTTGGATCGATAATACCAGCCTTAATCATATCAACATAGGTCATATCTTGAGCATTGAAACCAAAGTTTTTCTCTTTACTATCAGTAAGTTTTCCAACTACAATAGCCCCATCCATACCAGCATTTTCTGCAATTTGCCTTACTGGAGCCTGCAGAGCTTTCTTAACGATGTTAATACCAGCTTGCTGATCTTCATTAGCACTTTTTAGTGACTCTAAGAATCTTGCCGCATAGAAAAGAGTAACCCCACCACCAGCAACAACACCTTCTTCCACTGCAGCTCTAGTAGCATGTAAAGCATCCTCAACACGATCTTTTCTCTCTTTTACTTCAACTTCAGTAGCACCACCAACCTTTAATACAGCTACGCCACCAGCAAGTTTAGCTAAACGCTCTTGTAATTTTTCTTTATCGTAATCTGAGGTAGATTCATCAATTTGTTTGCGAATTTGTGAACAACGAGCTGCGATGTCTGCCTTATTACCAGCACCATCAATTATAACAGTATTCTCTTTGGAGATAGTAACTTTTTTAGCAGTACCTAGCATTTTGATATTAACATTTTCAAGCTTCATACCAAGATCCTCACTGATAAGCTGACCACCTGTTAAAATAGAGATATCTTCCATCATGAATTTTTTTCTATCGCCAAAGCCAGGAGCTTTAACTGCAGCAACTTTTAGTCCGCCACGTAATTTATTTACTACCAGAGTAGCAAGTGCCTCTCCTTCTACATCTTCAGCAATTATAAGTAAAGGGCGTCCTGATTGCACTACTGCTTCAAGTATTGGTAACATTTGTTGTAAATTTGATAATTTCTTTTCAAATAGTAAGATAAACGGATTTTCCAATTCAGCTATCATCTTTTCGGAATTAGTAACAAAATATGGTGATAGATAGCCTCTATCAAACATCATACCTTCGACTACATCTACTTCAAAACTAAAGTTCTTAGCTTCTTCAACAGTAATTACGCCTTCTTTACCAACTTTTTCCATTGCCACAGCAATTTTTTCGCCAATTTCTTTATCATCATTTGACGAAATAGTGCCAACTTGAGCAATCTCCTCTTGGCTACTGATTTTTTTACTGGCTTTCTTAATTTCTTCAACTACTAGATTAACAGCTAAATCGATACCACGTTTAACATCCATAGGATTAAAACCAGCGGCTACTGCTTTATTCCCCTCTTTAGCAATTGCTTGAGTTAAAACAGTGGCGGTAGTTGTTCCATCACCAGCAACATCAGATGTTTTGCTTGCCACAGATTTGACTAATTGAGCTCCCAAATTCTGAGCTTTATCTTTTAGTTCAATGGCTTTTGCTACTGTTACACCGTCTTTGGTTAATCTTGGTGCACCAAATGATTGTTCAATTGCAACATTTCTACCTTTAGGACCTAATGTTACTTTTACAGTATCAGCTAAAATATCAATACCTTTTAGCATTTGTTCACGTGCATTTGAGCCGTGTCTTATTAATTTTGTTGCCATATTTGTTCTCCTTACAAATTAAATAATTCCTATAATATATTTAAATAAATTATTAATCAATTATGCCCATAACGTCACTTTCTTTCATGATTATCAGATCTAAACCATTAACTTTAACCTCAGTACCACCCCATTTACCATAAAGTACTTTATCACCTACTTTAACTTCTAATGGGTGGATGGTACCATTTTCCCCTCTTACTCCTTTACCTACAGCTATTACTTCACCCTGCATAGGTTTTTCCTTTGCTGTATCAGGGATAATAATTCCCCCGAGTGTTTTTTCTTCTTGTTGAATTGGTTTTACCGCAATTCTATCATGTAACGGTCTAAAAGACATTCTTACCTCCATAAATTTAATACTTACAATTAGTGTATTCTATATATGCTTGGTTTTGTAACAGTTCAAGGGATAAAAGAAAATTTTTTAATTAATTTCAAAGTAATTATACGCTATGTTCAACTTTTTTATACGATACGAGACTTAATTTTAAATAATCAAAACTTACTCTATGAGTAAAAAAATTGTAAATTATGTTGAGTATAATTTTCACATGACAAAAGGATAGAATTGCAAGCAATAGCAATTAATAAGACAGATTACTGTCAATTTCTAACAGTAAGTCAGAAGAATTACAGTTTGATCTACTATGCTGAACATGCCAAGAAATGTAGCCATGATGTTATTAATAGATTTTTAGAGAATGCAAAATAATACTCCTTCTTTGTTATAAGAGCGGAGTAGAGATTCATATAAAGGGCCTTGCAAAAGATAAGCACGTTAATTTAGCATAATACTATTCAGGTTAGCTATAGTTATTACTCAATCTCAAAATCAAAATATGTATTTGGGAAAGGCTCGTTATTTAATGTATAATGCCACCATTCCTTGTTATACTCATTAAATCCATGTTTTTTCATTATGGCACGTAGGTAACCTCTCTGTGCTAAATATTCAGGAGTTATTACGTTACTATCGTGATGAGAAGCAACATCAAATAAATCAAAACTTGATCCCATCTCAACTGTACCATCATCAAGAAACGATATCGACCTACCGTCTGTTAATTTGCGTTTTGTTATTGTAATATCATGAAGCACGTCACTTGATTTTATAATTGTTAAATCAACAGTACTACCACGAGTATGATCAGATTTTTTAGCAATATATCCTAGTATAAATAAATCATCTTTATTAACATTAGGATAATAGTCTGATTTTGTAGTTTGATCACTTAAGTCCTTAGCCCATTCGATAAAATAATTTACTGTACGTTGGGGGCGATATGCGTCATAAATAACAAGAGAATAGCCATTAGCAAGTAGTTCCTTTTGTACTTCTGACAATGCTTCAGCTGCTGGTTTTGTTAAAATCACTCTGTTAGCTTTATAACCATCTATTACTTTACCACAGAAGTTTTTACTTGAGTAATAACGCAGATTTTCAATAATTGTTGGATTAATATCTTTTAAATATACAAAGTTTTCTGGTAATTTTGCTGCAAAGGATGGATGTACTGTGAAAGTTATAAGTAATAGCGAAATGAATATGTATTTATAATATTTTTTTTGTAGAATGAAGAACATAATTTTACCTTTTTTATTAGGAAATGTTAAATGTCAATATAAGATATTACAACTACTGTAGAAGATAGTAGTATAAAATTATGGATTTGCAAAGAGAATTAATGTTACTTAAAATGTAAAAATATAAAACCATTAAAAGAAAAAGTATAATTCTTATCATTTAATATCATTTTTGTATTAGTGCGAGCATATATTTAGGGTATTATACTAGATATACTCCTATCAGGAGTATATCTAGTATTTGAGTATACGAAAAAATATAAGAAAGTTTTTTATGACAAATGATGCTAAAATAGAACATATAGACTTTGGTAATGCATTATCAGAGCGTTACCTCTCTTATGCTCTATCAACAATTATGTCAAGATCTTTGCCTGATGTTCGTGATGGGTTAAAGCCAGTACATCGTAGATTATTATATGCCATGCTGCAATTAAGGTTAGAACCAACCTCTGGCTATAAGAAATGTGCAAGAGTTGTCGGCGATGTAATTGGTAAATATCACCCGCATGGTGATGGTGCAGTCTATGATACATTGGTACGTCTCGCCCAAAATTTTTCTCTCAGATATCCACTGATTGATGGACAGGGAAATTTTGGCTCTATTGATGGCGATGATGCGGCAGCTATGCGTTATACAGAATCAAGAATGACAGAAATTTGTACCTTATTAATGTCAGATATAGATCAAGATACTGTCGATTTTCGTGCTACCTATGATGATTCGGATACTGAACCAGTAATTATGCCTGCTATGTTTCCTAATTTACTGGCTAATGGTTCAGAAGGTATAGCAGTTGGTATGGCAACCAGTATTCCCCCACATAATTTACATGAATTATGTGATGCACTAACATATTTAATTGACCATCCTGAATCAAAGGTCAATGATATTTTGCAATTTGTCAAAGGTCCTGACTTTCCAACAGGCGGCATAATTGTTGATAGAATCGATTCAATCCATCAAGCCTATAGTGTGGGGCGTGGTAGTTTTAGAGTAAGAGCAAGATGGGCAAAGGAAGATTTAAGTTATGGTTTATATCAGATAGTAATTACTGAAATACCTTACCAAGTACAAAAATCTAAACTTATCGAGCAAGTAGCTGGTTTGTTGAAAGATAAAAAAATTCCTTTAATAGGTA
Organism: Rickettsia sp.; assembly: GCA_031254535.1. Classification (GTDB taxonomy): domain Bacteria; phylum Pseudomonadota; class Alphaproteobacteria; order Rickettsiales; family Rickettsiaceae; genus Tisiphia. The sequence continues at coordinate 1,803 of JAIRUG010000078.1, read as the reverse complement.
ATATCAGGGATGAATCGACGGAAGATATAAGATTAATTATTGAACCTAGGGATCGTAATTGTGATCCTAATGTAATTATGGAGTCATTATTCAAATTGACCGTTTTAGAAAATAGAATCCAGCTTAATATGAATGTTATAGGTTCAAATAATATTCCTAAAGTAGCTGATATACTGGAAATATTGCAGGAGTTTTTATTACATAGACAAAATATTATTACTCGTAGATCCAAATTTCTTATTGGCAAAATTGAACATAGATTGGAAATTCTTAAAGGTCTAAGAATAGCTTACCTCAACTTGGATGAAATAATCAAAATTATTCGTGAGGAAGATGAACCTAAACAAGTAATGATCGCTAAGTTTAGTTTAACTGATTTGCAAGTTGAAGCAATTCTCAATACAAAATTAAGATCTTTAAGAAAATTGGAAGAACAAGAAATTATTGCCGAACATAATTCACTAGAAAAAGAGCATGCAAATCTGCAGAAAATTTTACAAGACCCTAGTGAATTAAAGAAAATAGTTAAGAAAGAAGTTAAAATGGTGCAAACAAAATTTGGCTTTACTACTAAATTAGGAATGCGTCGAACTAGTTTTGAAGAGGCTAATATTGTTGCTCAAATTGTTGATATTTCAGCTTTCATAACCAAAGAACCTATTACCATAATATGTTCCAAGATGGGGTGGATTCGTTCTTTGAAAGGTCATAATAATGATTTATCAACTGTAAAATACAAAGAAGGAGATGCAGAGAATTTTATTGTTGAGGCTTATACTACTGATAAAATCCTTATATTTAGTGCATCGGGGCGGTTTTTCACTATTCTAGGCGATAATATATTTAGGGGAAAAGGTAATGGAGAATCTATAAAGTTGATCATAGATATTGGCAATGACGAAATAATAAGCATGTGTGTCTATCAACCTGCCCAGAAACTTTTACTAGCAAGTAGTATTGGCAAAGGATTTATTATTGATTCAGATGAAGTAGTAGCACAAACTAAACTAGGCAAGCAAATTATGCAAGTTCCTGAAAATCATTACTGTATTGCTTGTGTGTCTGTAGATGGTGATTGTCTTGCTTGTATAGGTGAGAACCGGAAATTATTAGTATTTAATCTCAATGAAGTACCAATAATGAAACGAGGACAAGGGGTAATTTTACAGAAGTTCAAAGATGCAAAACTGATAGATGTTAAGATATTCGATAGTAGTTTAGGACTAAGTTGGAAAATAGGAGAAAAAACTAGGATAGAGAAAGATCTTTTACCATTTCGTGGAAGACGAGGATCTGTTGGCAAGATTCCTCCTAGTGGATTCCCTAAAAACAATAAATTTTCCTAAATATGTACAAATGCCATGAATTATAGCTAACCCGATTAGCATTACGTTGTCTATTAGCGAGGAGCTACTTTAGTAGCGACGAAGCAATCCAAGAAAAAGTGGGTAGAAATGGATTGCTTCGACCATTACATGGTCTCGCTAATCGCGACGTTTAGTTTTGGAGTCATTGCGAGGAGGCGTATACCGACGAAGCAATCCATTTTTGGTCACTTTTTGGATTGCATCAATGCTACTAAAGTAGATCCACTAACCGGGTTAGCTATAAGTACTATTATATTGATTATAGCTATAATACATATTATCATTTATATATAAGAGGAATATATGAAAAATATTAATAGACCTCTTTCGAAACTAGAGTAGAGTAGCAAGAAAATAGGAATTAAGCTATAATGTCTGATTGGAGGTGGAGATGAGAAACAATCAGATATTAGAGTTAACAGGTGTGAAACGAGCT
>JAIRUG010000084.1 GCA_031254535.1 Rickettsia sp. | reverse complement strand
CTTTGCGTTAACTAACTGATTTAGACTTACCATTGTCATTTGATTCGAAGACATTCTACAACTCTCTTTTTTTCTTTTTTTTCATTATACCATACCTATCTCTTCTTTCAACAGTCCCACCTACGGTTTCCTCGCAATGACGTTTGGGTTGCATATATGTCATTGCGAGCGAACGTACGTGAGCGTGGCAATCCATGAAGCTTGTATATGGATTGCATCAATGCTACTAAAGTAGCTCCTCGCTAATAGCGGTGTAATGCTAATCGGGTTAGCTATCATATAGTTCAGGTTCATCTCTAAGATTTTGAATCTTTTCTGGTAAATCTAAATAAGCAGCTATAGCTAAAAATAATCCTAAATGTTGTTTAGAATCTACTGAATTTGCTAGATCATCATAAATTTCTAAAGGGGTATTAGCAGAAAATTTCTTATATAATTCTACAATTTCAAAAGAGGGGCTTTCTGTGAAGGCAGTTTGTAATAGCTCAATATTTTTATTATTCCATTTAGAAGAGTTTAATGATAGATAAAGATTTAGTGCTTCAATATGGGAAGCTATAAGTTTAATAGCTGATTCTAAATAATATATTGCCTCTTTTGTCTCGTTAATTTCTAGCATATTTTTGGCGGCTATAACATAATAATCAGCTATTTTATTTTTAAGAGACTCTAGTTTTTGTCCATCGACTCTGCTGAGTTTAGATACCACAAAAACAAATTTTGTCCACAGAGCAAGTTTGGCATAACAATTAAGTAAAATTTCTAAAGTTTCACTATCAGATTCATTTAAATTGAACGATCTAACGGCATAATTCTCGGCTATGTCATACATATTATTCTGATAATGTATTTGTGCGAGTCTTTTTGTAACAAAGGGAATATAATGTTTAGACTGTTCTAATTCCTGAAAATATTTTATTTTTACTGACAGATCAGTTTCTGCTTCTGCTAAAAGTAAAGTATGAAATACCTTATTCTCCTGGCTTAAACGGTAAGATATTTTTTGGCTTGTCACTACTGATTTTAATTTTTCACCAGAAACGTATTCTGCCAAAGCTTTCATTAGTAAGTAATTGTCGTTACTGGCTCTTTTAGAGAAAAAAATATCTTTTAAATTAGCAGGTAGGTTAATAATTAAAAATAATATTTTAAAAAAAATAGCAGTAAAAAGTGCAAGTAATATATATATAATAACAAAAGTAAAAAATGTTGTTTCTATATAATAGTCATATAAGTTTAAAGTTAATCTTGAGTCAAGTTGACTCAACATAGAAAAACTAAAATATAACAATAAAAATGTAATACAAAATATTAATAATCTTATCATTAGTTTACTCTACAAATTCTTGTTGTAATTTTTCTGAATAAAAGAAATTAATAAAATAATCTAGATTCCCTATTATTTTTAATTTCAGTTTTTCTTTATCTTTGAGGTTACTGGATTTTTTTTCAATCTTAATAAATTGCTTGATCCAGCAATCGGTTTTTGGAAAGATCTTTACTAGACCTAAATTATTATCAAGTAAATAATTTTGATTATAATTGTGTAGGTCTATCAAAATATTTTTTATTTTTGCAGGTAACTCTGCAGTTTCAATATGATAGAGTTGCCGTGTATAATCTTTGTCTTGCAGAAAATTCATTACTAGAAGATTGATACTAAGTAAATAATTACTGTAAACATTGAGGGGTGCTTTAGATTGTTCTGGTTGGTGGTGCAATGGGGTGCTCACAGAAGAGTTATCTTGACTCAGCCCATTATCTTCCTGAGGTGCATTTTTCTCTAAATTGGTGGTATCTGAAGACGAGGCTATTGGAATATTTGGAGTGCTTGTTTCCTGGATAGTTGCGTTATTGGATAACTCAGAATTTGTCTTTTTATTATTTAAAAAAGTCATATAAGTTACCGATATGGCAAATAATACAATCAAAATAATTGTAAAAATAATAGGATTGTTTCTACGAACTTTTATTATATTAGTTTCTGATTTCTGCATTATTTTGAGCATTATAAATTAATAATTCTAACATTTGTTGTGGTTGTCCATCATCACAATAAACCACATTTTTGGTAAAAGAGCTAATAATATTTGCCACTTTTTTACTTATAGTAATAACTAAACTATTGGCTAATAATTTTAGTAGATTATTTTTTATTAATAATTCAATAAAAATCTTAGTGCTGTTCTGTGAATATAGTAAAATAAAATTGATGCCCTTTTCAATTTCTGCTATTTGATGCAGTCTAGTTGCGTATTTTACCCGATAAATAATGTGTCTTTTAATTGCTTGGGGTAAATCTTGGGTGATTTCATTTGATGATAAATATATGGTTTGGTTGTATATTTCTGGTGGAATATTTTCTAGCAGATTTTGTATATTTGTAGCAACATATTGCACTACAAAGTTATTTTGCTCAAGAATTAACCTTGATGAATTGCCGACTACCCACATATTCTTCTTTTCGAGATTTTGATGTCCAGCTAGGATTTTAGCAGCAAATTTACTAGTGATAATTACATTAGGATAATCATGTAAAAGGGTGATATCTAATGGCAAAGCTTGGTATTCCACTAAAGGAGAACATATATACTTAAAGCTATAATTTTTTAAATGATCCTGTTCCAATTCTCTAATAATGTCGTAATTATCTTCTAAACTTCTAGTTAATAGCACTGATTTCATAGAGCAAGATCATTAGATAATTTTTGGTAATCTATGGCAAGTGGGTTAGGACCAATAATAGATAAAGTAGGTTTGCTAATAAATATTTTGTTAGCAATATTTATGATATCTCGGCTTGTTATATTCATAATATATTCAATAGTTTCCTCAATAGGTAAATATTTGCCGAAAACAGCAAAATTCTTACCAATCTCTTCTGATTTATAAGAGGAATCTTCTTGGGCTATATAGATACTAGTTTTTAATTGTATTTTAGCCCGATCAATTTCTGAATCTTTGATATCTATAGAAATTTTGTTAATTTCACTGACTAATTGTTCTGCAAGGAATGGTAGTTTATCATGACTAGTGGAGACATATATGCCAAAAATTCCACTATCATAGTGTGAACTATTATAGCTACCAATTGAGTAGGCAAGTCCAAGGTTTTCTCTGATTTGTTGAAATAATCTTGATGACATACCGTTACCAAGTATTAGTGACAGAGCTTGAGTATGATATAATTGTTGTATGTTAAAATAGGGCACACTTTCGAAACCTAGAACTAAGGTAGTTTGCTCAAGAGCTTTGGTAATAAAACTATGCCCCCCCATATATCTAGCTTTCTCAAAATGATTATTTGGTTTATCTTTTAATGAACAAAATAATTTTTCGGCAAATTCTACAACTTTTTGATGTTCAATATTTCCTGCCACTGATAAGTAAATATTTCCAGCATTATAATGTTTATCAATATAATTGCTAAAATGTTCTTGAGCAAATTTTGCCAAACTATCATAAGTTCCTAGAATTGACCGACCAAGGGCTTGATTTTCATAGGCACTACTGTAAAATTTTTCGTGAATAAGTTCATCAGGATTATCCTGCACACAAGCAATTTCTTGCAAAATCACCTGATATTCTTTGGCTATTTCTTCTTCTGAGAAAACTGAATTTTGTATGATATCCGCCAGTATTTCTAGAGCTGTATAGCATTCCTCACTCAATATTTTTGAGTAATAAACAGTTTGTTCATGACCAGTATAAGCATTAAACTGTCCTCCTATAGAATCAAATTCTTCAGCAATTTGCTTAGCAGTTCTAGTTGTTGTTCCTTTAAATGCCATATGTTCAAGAAAATGGGATATACCTATTTCTGAAGGTTGTTCATAGCGACTATCTACATTGACAATGAGATTAATAGCTACGAAATTTATATTAGGCATATGGTAAGTAACAACAGTTAGTCCATTGTTAAGTTTGCTTGAGTTAAAGGTCATTTCACCACTTGATTTATTAGTTGTTTAAAGAGCTCTTGATATTAATATAGCTAACCCGATATTTACCCGGATTGCTTCGTCGTGTTTACACACTCCTCGCAATGACGATTGCGAGAGCACGCAAGTAGGACTACTTGAATTAACTTCAAAGTTAAGCAGCACCTTGCCGTTTCTTCCTTCAGATTCTGCTCTAGTCACAGCTTCTGTAATTTGATCTATATTATACTCGCTATCCATAGGCATTTCTATATTTGCCTTAATAAAATTGTCTATCATCTGTTTAAATACTTGCTGTCTATAGTTATCTGGTTTACTGTATACCCAATCTCGTAAATGATAAAATTCAAATTGTACATTTTTTTCCTGTACCTCATTAAAAAAAGAACTTGGCAGCTGTTGTCCAGACATTAAACCATATTGTAAAAATTTACCACCATACTTAACTGCTTTTAGTAGTGTTGCTCCTGCATCTCCACCAACTGCATCTAAAACATAGTCAGCTCCTTTATTACTTGTAAACTTTAAAATAGTGTCAATTACTTCTTCTTCGTTAGAATTAATGACTTTCTTCAATCTAAGCTGTTCTAATTTCGTTTTATTTCCAATACCCCTTACAATTGAAATTAAATCAAAACCCATGATTTTAGAGAAACCAGCAATAATATACTCAATTAACCTGAAGAGTTGCAGAAATGGTTAACGGTAATAGTTTGGAAATTATCATTTATCCGTCCAAAACGAGACTCATCTTGAAACATCACTTGTAACTCAAGTTCCTGCGACTTAGACTGTGCATTGGCAACGGTAACCACAGAGCTGAAGTTTTTTTAAAAGCTTCCATCTCATCTTTATTTTGGTTTGGATGATGAGGATGGGGAAAAACTTTACGCCAATGATGACGATGTAAAAGTTTGTAGATTGCTGATTTAGTTACTTTCTTCTGCAAAACTTCTTCATATTTTTTCTGTATAGCTTAATCAAAGAAAATGGCGACAAGAGGAAGAAAATATAGTATAAATATAGAGAGAAAAAATATAGTAAAATCCGATGCCAAGAAGTTATAGTTACGATCTGAGAACAAGAG
>JAIRUG010000081.1 GCA_031254535.1 Rickettsia sp. | reverse complement strand
AAATTGCAATCTTTTAAAAATATCAGAGTTGATGATTTTTTTTGTAATTTTTTAGACAAAAGATTTTGTTTCTTTTTTTTGAAATTAGAGCAAATTTTTATCTTTCAACGGTCCCTTTATTACTCTTGTTCTCGGATCGTAACTATAACTTCTTGGCATCGGATTTTACTATATTTTTTCTCTCTATATTTATACTATATTTTCTTCCTCTTGTCGCCATTTTCTTTAATTAAGCTATAGCTGGATCAATGACTATCAACTAGTTAATGTTCATGATATTCCTGATGAGCAATTGAAACAAAGGGTGTGGTCAGGGATACTTGAGTTTTTTTTAAAGCATATCAAGAAACGTGATCTACTGAAGAAATGGCAGGAAGTAGCCGATATGTTACCTGAAATAACCAAGATAACTATTGGTTACAATTACTTAGAGCTGCTATTGTGTTACACATTGACAAGAATAAACCAATCTGATAGAGTAGAATTAGAAAAGTTATTAATAAGTAAGTTAAATCAGGAAACAGGTACAAAGCTTATGGGTAGTTTGGCACAACATTGGAAAGAAGAAGGCGTCCTAGAAGGTTTACAAATTGGTAAGGCTAAAGGAATCCAGATTGGTAAAGCTGAGGAAAGAACAACTGTAGTTAAAAATTTGTTTAAAGCTGGTGTGTCAGTTGATATAATTTCTGCGTCTACTGGTTTGTCTAAGAAAGAAATAGAAGAGTTGATGGTATAATTATTACAAACATGTTAATATTTAGGGTAATAAATAAAATAGCCAAAATCAGCAAGTTTGGTTGAGGGAGGATGATTTACCAGGTTTTGGATGAGTAACCCAGAGTGCAGGTATCTTAGTTGGTTTTAATTTGATCTTGTTTACAAAGTTACTAAGAATATAAATATCTTACAACTTAAAATTTTCTACTATAAATTACTACCAGCTAAAGTTAGTAATAGCGGATGATTGAATTTAGTACATTATGAATATTAATAAACTATGGTATTATATTACCAAACTAGATAAAAAATACTATCATCTTATAGATGAAGTGAGTAGTTGTTTTTTGCAAGAAATAACTGATTCAGAATCGTTCAATATAAATGGCGGGAAATCTATAGGATGCTTTGAACTCCTAAAGGAAATAGAAAATAAGTTAGACAAAAATTTAGCAATGATTGTACAAAATTGTGCCATAGAATTTTGTATTACTAATGAGTATATATTTGAAGGACAAACGTGGAACTGCATTAATCATATACTTAAGAATCATGCGGAACTGCTTACAGTCGAGGATAAAAGGTATCTCAAGGCTTTAAATAATTCTTATCTTGGGGTATATAAGGTCACATCGGTAGAAGTTGGTCAATCAGTAAATTTAGAGGATATGATTGAATCTAGTGTCGATCATTTTACTGTGATAGATAAAACTTTGAGCCAAAATATAAAAGTTGGTCAGATTGTGGCAACTCGATTGATCAAGATAGAGTATAAAGCAAAACCTACAAAATATCAAACTTCCAATGCCTTAATAGCCTTACCGGAAAAAATTGCCATACAATCTGTTGATATTATTAAGATGATGACTGAAGCTATGAATAATCCATTTCTTATGGTATCAATGTTAAATGAAGAGAAGTTTGAAGATAATGAGCATAATCGCCTTATGCAAAAGAAGATGTGGGCAAAGGAAATATTAGAGCAATGGTATTTATATCATAGCAATTACCAGGATTATCACGAGTTTTTTGATTATGAAGGTAACCCTTTACAACCTTATTGCATAGAGTTTGACGTCATTACAGAACCAAGAAAGATATCGAAAATACTAAATAGTTTACCAGATTTGATTAAAGATGCAGCTAATTCATGGGTTTGGATAGATAATACAGCATGTGATGATCTTAATTATCCTGATATTAAAGATAAAGCACCAAATTTAGTTGCTCCTAACAAATCACCATTATATTGTGGAACTATCATACAGAATGAAGGTGGTAAAGCATCGTATCGTATATTTGGAGAAATAAGGTTAAAAAAGGACAAGTTGATAATTAATGTAGCTTCGCTGCAAAGAGCTAATATATCTCAGGATTTTTTTGCAACTAAACTCGGTTGCATGGTTGGTAATTCTTTAGTAATTAAAAAAGATGATGATATATTCACAAGAGTTACCAAGAATGGTAAGATATAGAAGGGATCAATAGCATTCGGTTAGGCTTTTATAAATAATTTATTTATATATCAAATAATGAGTATTCTAACTCTGGTAAGTATTGCTATGGAAAAGAGCAAACTTTTCTAGATAGTCGCTCCGTCAAAAGTCTAGAAATATAACATCTAATATGTTTAAATAAAAAAGATGTCATTCTTAGCAACGACAGAAATCTATAATATCTCAGGGTTTTTTTGAACATTATTTTAACTCTCTGCCTTCGTAGGGATGACAAGCTATGATATTTTACAAGATTATGTATTTTCAAGATTATTATTAACTAATATTAATGAACTGACGTGCTAAGTAATACTAAAAACATTGAGTTGAATGAGCAATTTGTCAAATCTCTTAATTTCATGGAATCAAATACCAAGAATGTTTTTATTACTGGTAAAGCAGGAACAGGAAAATCCACGTTATTAACTCACTTTAGAAAAAATACTCAAAAGAAAATTGCAGTATTAGCTCCTACAGGTACGGCTGCAGTTAATATTAAAGGTCAAACTATTCATTCATTTTTTGGTTTTAAACCAGATGTAACCCTGGAATCAATTAAGACAAGAAGGAAAGATTTAGGTAATAAAAAAGAAGACATTTACAGAACTCTAGATGCAATAATTATCGATGAGATTTCGATGGTTAGAGCTGATCTACTTGATTGTATTGATAAATTTCTCCGTCTGAATGGCAAGAAAATAGACAAACCTTTCGGCGGCTTGCAAATAATATTTATCGGTGATCTTTATCAATTACCACCAGTAGTACCAAGTAAAGAAAAACTAATATTTAAGTCTTACTATTCTACCCCTTATTTTTTCAGTGCACATTGCTTTGAAGGGCTAGAAATGGAGTTTATCGAACTTGATAAGATTTACCGACAAAGTGATCTAAAGTTTATTCAATTATTAAATGCAATCCGTAATAATTCTATTACTGACACTGATATAGAAATAATTAATGAATGCTATAATGAAGGTTTTGAACCTGATATCGGTGATTTTTATATTTATTTAACCACCACCAATGCTAATGCTGAACTTATCAACTCACAAAGACTGAGTGTTATTAAAGCCAAAGAATTTACCTTTACAGGTAGAGTAGAAGGTAATTTTGCTAAAGAACAGTTACCTACTCTCATTGATCTAAAGCTAAAGCTTGGTTCTCAAGTAATGATGCTTAACAATGATATTAACGGACGCTTTATTAATGGCACTATCGGTAAAATAATGAGCATAGATAGAGATTATGAAATTCCTAAACTTATAATTTTACTTGAAACAGGCAAAAAAGTTAGCGTCACGCCCTATAGTTGGGAGTCATATAACTTTTATCTAGAAGGTACCGAATTAAAATCTAACATCACTGGCACTTTTACCCAATATCCTGTGATGCTAGCATGGGCAATTACCATACATAAAAGTCAGGGTAAGACTTTTGACAAAGTTATTTTAGATATCGGAAAAGGTACTTTTGCTCATGGGCAAATGTATGTTGCTCTTAGTAGATGCACTAGCTTAGAAGGTTTAGTACTAAAAAAGAAAATCTCCAAACAACATATCTGGATGGATTTTAACGTAGTAAAATTTGTTACTAATTATCAATACAAAAAGTCTGCAATTTTATGTCCTACGGAAGACAAGATTAAAATAATCCAAGAGGCTATAAAAAATAAATCCACTATTAATGTTACTTATTTAAAGGCTAACGATGAAAAGTCAAATAGGTTAATTCAACCTACTACCATTGGTAAAATGCAGTATTTAGGAAAAACCTATATTGGGGTTAGGGCATTCTGCTTAAAACGTCAAGAATATAGGGTGTTTAAAGTAGATCGGATGTTAGACATCAGCCATTGTCTCAAAAATTAATAATTATAACACTTAATAATAGGTTCATACAATTATTTTAAACATTCTACAATTTGCTTTAAATCACAGAATCTCCTTTGGCTAATAATTTTCTAATGTTATTTTTTATAGGAAGCCAATGATGTTCGAATGTACGAACCTATATATTAAGTGCTATAACTATTGGTTCAACTACTTATAGCTGCTATAGCTTAATCAAAGAAAATGGCGACAAGAGGAAGAAAATATAGTATAAATATAGAGAGAAAAAATATAGTAAAATCCGATGCCAAGAAGTTATAGTTACGATCTGAGAACAAGAGTA
>JAIRUG010000080.1 GCA_031254535.1 Rickettsia sp. | reverse complement strand
CTATTAAATCCATTATTTCTGATATCTGCATATTCTTAAGTCATTATTTATATGAACTTAATTTATACACAATCTTTAGTTATATTTTAACACCTTTTTTAACTTTCAACAGTTGTGCCGCTTTAGCGGCAACGAAGCAATCCAAAATTAGAATAAATCTGAAATACTTCGTCGTATTTACACACTCCTCGCAATGACGCCAGTTTGCTATGGATATACTCATCAGGTTAGCTATAGCAATTCACCATATTTTAATTGATATACTCTATACATTCTACTTGCCATCTCATGATTATGAGTTACTACAACGATAGAGGTATTTTTTTGATTAGCAGTTTTGAGCAATAAGTTAAAAACCTCATTAGCAGTATTAGGATCTAGATTACCAGTAGGTTCATCAGCTAAAATAATTTTAGGATTATTAATTAGACTACGAGCAATAGCTACTCTTTGTTGCTCACCACCAGATAACTCGCCTGGCATGTTATGTATTTTATTAGCTAGCCCTAACTCTACTAATAGCTCTTCTGCTTCCTTAAAAGCTGATTTATGATTATTACCAGCGATCAATTTTGGCATTGCTACATTTTCTAAGGCAGTAAAATCTCTGAGTAAATGATGTTGCTGATAGATAAAACCTATATTATGCAATCTTATTATATGAGCATAATTCTGGGAATAGTTTGTCGAAGATATCTGTACTTCTCCACTATCCGGCGTATCGAGTAGACCAGCTATATGCAGTAAAGTTGACTTACCACTACCAGAAGAACCTATTATGGCAACTAACTCCCCTTGCATTACAGTTAAATTAACATTACTTAATACTTCAATAATAGATTTTTCCTGCTGATATTTTTTAGAAATATTTTTTAATGTTAACACGACCTTATTCATAACGAAGGGCATCCACAGGATTTAACTTAGCAGCTTTATATGAAGGATAAATCGTTGCACAAAAACATAGAACCATAGAAATACTTGATACTAATGTCACATCTTCTATTCTTACCCTTGACGGTAGATTGTATAAAAAATAAATCGCTGCTTCAAAAATTTTAGCACCAGTTATTCTCTCCAGAATATTTTTGATAGACTGGATATTATAAGCAAAGCTCGTACCCAATATTACACCTAAAATCGTACCGAGCAAACCTATAAACATACCATTACAAAGAAAAATAAGCATAATCTGCCTAGTACTTGCCCCAATAGTACGAAGCACTGCAATATCCGAGGTCTTGTCTTTAACCAGCATAAACAAGCTAGAAACGATATTAAAAGCTGCTATCATAATAATCAAAGAAAGGATAGTAAACAGTGCTACCCCTTCAACAGCTAAAGCATTTAGAAACTGTAAATTTGATTTCTGCCAACTTATCACTCGTAATTTTGATCCTAAAAGATTTTGTATCTCCCAAGCAAAAGTTTCCGCATTACTCGGTTCTATTGTTGTTATCTTGATTAGGTTAATAGTTTCACTGAAAGACAGAAAATTTTGTGCAGCAATAAGTGGCATTAAAATAGTTGCCGAATCATAATCATACATACCACTAGTAAAAGTAGCCACAACCATGAATTCTTTAGATCTAGGCATACTGCCAAAGGTAGTAGAAATTGAACTGGAAGAAATTAATTTTATTTTCTCTCCTACTTGAATTCCCAAGTTACGAGCAAGTTCATTACCAATTGCCACCACATCTTTGCCAGAAAAATCTGCAAAATCTCCAGAATTAACATTTTGCAAAATCTGATTGTTATATTGTAGTTCCATTAAATCTATACCTTTAATCATCACACCACTATCCATTCTTGTACCTAATGCCAGAGCTTGCCCTACAATACTTGGAGAAATATGTCTTATATAATTCTTGCTAAGTAGCTTTTTTTTAATTTCATCATAATTTGAGATAGAGCGTGATAGTGGAGTTATGGTAATGTCACCATTAAAACCAATAATGTTTTTGGTGAATTCATAATGAAAACCGTTCATAACGGACATAACCACTATCAATGCAGCAACACCAATGGTAACACCAATCAAAGAAAAACCAGTAATAATAGAAACAAATCTCTCATTCTTCTTGGCTCTAAAATATCGGACTGCTACTCTTAGAATAAAATTATTTTTTATCATTATTATAATTCAGATATATTAAAAATCTTATCTTCTTGCAATAATTTATAACAAGCTATCAATGCTACAACTATAGTGGTACACATAACAATTGCTAATGGTTTAAAAGTACCATAATAAAAATAACTAATTAGCTGCAAACATAATGCTGTAACAATTAATCTTCCTGATACCAATATAGCATTAATCCTACCTTTAGCATTTGGCATACTCTTTAATGCAAGTATCCATAAAATATTACAAGGGAATATTGTACCAATCGTCACTAATTGTACTACAATAGTTATTATTAATGGATCATTAGTTTCAAATATAACCAGAACTATAGCAGCAATTATAAAAGCTACAAGTGCTGCAATACTAAAGAAAAAACATTTTTTCTGCCCAAATTTGTTAAAGAAATAACTATTGCTAAAACTAACAACTGAAAATAGTGCCGCCAGTACCCCTTGATATAGATCAAATTGTTGAATAGGCACCCCTAGAGCTCGCATATACAAGACAGGAGCAATACCAATAAACACAAAATAACTTTGAAATAAAAAAATCAGGGTCATTAGATAATAGATAGCTTTTTTAAATTTAAAGACTACGCTATATTCTCTTAGGGATATTTTTACATTATCATTTGCCTGTCCTTTGGGAATAAATAATACACCGATTATCAAACAAAAGACTCCCAATATTAACAGTATAGCAAAATTACCTTGCCAACTAAGCAAAAAGTTTACATAACTTCCTATTACCGGTGCAAAAGCCATGGCTAAGGTAGTAACACCATTTAAAGTGCCTATCATTTGTTGTTGTTCAACCGAATATATATCAGCAAGTACTAAATAGCCAAGCATCGCTGCACCAGATATATAGCTTAATCAAAGAAAATGGCGACAAGAGGAAGAAAATATAGTATAAATATAGAGAGAAAAAATATAGTAAAATCCGATGCCAACAAGTTATAGTTACGATCTGAGAACAAGAG
>JAIRUG010000043.1 GCA_031254535.1 Rickettsia sp. | reverse complement strand
ATTACTGGTTTAAAATTAAGCAGCAGAGCAGGAAAACTGCTGGTAATTTCTCTGATTTCTTTCAGGCAGTTTGGGCAGCATTAGCTGATGTCGCCATATTATCTGGTTAAGCTATACACTCATACACCTTGTTATTGACATTTTTTACCACAGATGATTGACAAATACATTAAATTTAGATATATTTCAGTTTTTAAGTTCGAATAAGCAAGATTTTTATATGGCTCAACGGTTCGAGCTTATCTTTGCCTACCAGATAATATTAAATAATTAATAAATTAGTAGAATTTATGACAAAATGTGTTAAAAAATCATTATTTGTTACAGCTGGTATTGCTGTAATAGGTTTAGGGCTATTTTTTGGTAATCCTAGTAGAGTTGATGCCGCAGTTAAAGAAGGGCAAACATTTTCGGATTGGGTAGTTAAGTGCACCACAACAAGTACTGATAAAAAAAAGGTTTGTTTTTTAAGTCAAGCTCTTAATTCTACTAAAGATGATAAACAACAGGTGTTGGCTATATATCAAGTAGGATATTTTGGTAGTGGTAAGACAAGAAGTTTAAAAATGATACAAATAATTCCTACTGATGTTTCTGTTGCTCCAGGTACGTCTATTATCAGTTCCCCAAAATTAGTTGCTCCAGGCAAGTACGTTAATTGTACAAAAGATTCTTGCCAGGCTGCTGCTGATATATCAGACAATGATCTTAAAACCATTTTATCAAGTGATGGTAATCCTGTTGTTGGTTTTATGAATTCAGTCGGTCAACAGGTAAATTTGCCATTTTCTACAAAAGGACTTGAAGAAGGCTTGAAAGCTTTAAAATAGTAATTTGTTTTGCTTTAAAGATATTGACTCCGCAAATAGTTGCGGAGTTTTCATGTGATGCTGGGCTCTTTGAAGGTTTCTAATTTGTCCTACAAGTTCTGTGTAAACAATCCTTGAAATCATTTACTTCATTTTTACCTTTAGTAATGAGATGATTTTTAGTAGCAGAAGGAGGGAAGGGATTGTTGTAATAGTAATAAACGTAAAAAAGTTTTGCCATCCGAATTGTACTACAATATATCCTGAAAGAGCTGGAAAAATTGATCTTGAAAATCCCATTGTAGAAGTGAAAAACGAATATTGTGTGGCACGAAATTTACCTTGACAAATTGAAGCAATAAAAGCAATGTAGGCTGCCATAGTCATTCCACCAGTCACGCTTTCAAAGCCTGTAGTAATAAAGAATAAAGGTAGGTTTTTGCCACAAATCTCTTGCAGAATAAATAAGGTATGTGCTATGGCATGAATTACTCCAAATATCAGTAAGCTATCCAAGATATTTATTCTTCTCATCACTGAACTGGCTATTAGTCCGCCAATTATTACAGATATTATGCCGAAAAATTTTCCTGCACTGGCTATTTCAAATTCGTTATAGCCAATATGCATCAAGAAAGGATTAATCATCATACTAATAAAATTATCTGGTAATCTATATAAAATAAGAAAAATTATTATTAAAAATACTAAAGAAAAAGATCCCACAGGTCTCAAGATATTTTGTATAAAGTTTGAAATATTTATTTTATGACTTGAATAAGTTTCTGGGGCTAAGTCTTTTTGGACTAAGTCGTATTCTAACCGCAAGATACTCACAACTAAAATAGCAGAACAAACAAGCACAGAGAGGGCAAAAATTTTATATACATTATTCCATCCCAAGTAGCTTGATAGATAGATAGCTCCGGAGGTTGAGATTAGCATACCGATGCGATAGCCAAAAATATAAATTCCAGAAGCTGCTCCTTGAAATTCTTTTGCAATAATTTCGGTTCTAAGAGCTCCAAGGACAGTATCTTTAGCTGAACTTAAAAATGATATTATTAAACCTACTAACGCAAACAATATTAAACTATGGTGAGGATTCATGGTACTTAAAAGAAAAATAGCAAGTGCCAACAAAATTTGGATCAGACAAATCCAAGATAATCTATGACCAAGTAGTTTACTTAACCAACCTAATCGTATAGTATCAAAAATAGGTGCCCATAGGAAATTAATAAAATAAGGTATTAAGATAACAGCAAATATACCAATAGATTGTAAGTCAATATTTTCTTTGGCAAGCCAATAGTTTAAAGTATTACCTGTAATCATTAAGGTAAATCCGCTGGTTAGACCAAACAACCAAGTAATGAACAATTTTGAAGGAGTTAACATAAGTATCTATTGGAAAAAAAACATAATACAATAATAACTTTTTCTATACAAGCTAGATTCCTACCTTATGTTCTAAGATATACTTTTAAAACGCTTAGAGCTTGTCCACAAACTAAACAATGGAAGTAAATATCCTAACGAAGAAGTAATCGACTCATAGCCAAAAAAAGCTCTGCCAAAAATCCATACCCATCAAGTTAAGGAAATAGGGTTTAATAATCCTAGTATTTTTAGGGTTGATAATATAGTTTTTGGGACCGTTGAAAGATAAAAATTTGCTCTAATTTCAAAAAAAAGAAACAAAATCTTTTGTCTAAAAAATTACAAAAAAAATCATCAACTCTGATATTTTTAAAAGATTGCAATTTTT
>JAIRUG010000040.1 GCA_031254535.1 Rickettsia sp. | reverse complement strand
CATTACTGGTTTAAAATTAAGCAGCAGAGCAGGAAAACTGCTGGTAATTTCTCTGATTTCTTTCAGGCAGTTTGGGCAGCATTAGCTGATGTCGCCATATTATCTGGTTAAGCTATACCACCTTTAGATCAGGCAATAAACTTAACAACTATAATCAAAATATCACAAATTAATATAAATTAATAGTGTACATTAAAATAGCAAACAACGTCAACAAATTATCCACAAATTAAGAAAATGATAATTGAAAAGACGTCATTGCGAGGAACTACTTTAGTAGCGACGAAGCAATCCAAAAAGTTACTGGAAATGGATTACTTAGTAGACTTACGCTTCATCGCAATGACGACGTAATGCTAATCGGATTAGCTATACTAAACCTCTATTGGTCCAGTAGTTAAACCATTAACAAATTGTTGCAAATAGGGGTTATCACTATTTTTTATCTCATCTTTTGTACCAAACCATAAAATTTTCCCTTGATAAATCATAGCAACCTCTTTAGCTATCATATAGGCACTATTCATATCATGGGTTATGGTAATGGTAGTAGCCTTTAGCTCTTCTTGGACTTTAATTATTAATTCATTAATAACATTAGCCATGATAGGGTCAAGACCAGTAGTTGGTTCATCAAGAAAAAGAATCAAAGGATTGCCGCAAATAGCCCTAGCTAAAGATACTCTTTTTTGCATACCACCAGAAAGCTCAGATGGATAAAGATTGAGTATTTTGCTAGACAAACCTACCGAATTAAGTTTAGATGCCGCTAATTCTTGTTTATTTTTGGGAGATAATTTATACAATTTTTCAGTAAAAAATGTAATATTATCTTGAACAGTTAAAGAATCAAAAAGTGCTCCACCCTGGAATAAAAAGCCCATAGTTTCCATCATTTTAAATCTATCTTTACTTGAGATATTGACAGTTTCTACTCCATCAATAATTATACTACCTTCATCAGGCTGCATTAATCCAACTATTGTCTTGATTAGCACTGATTTACCAGTTCCTGAACCACCAAGGATTACTATCAAACTATCCTGTTTTATGTCCAAGTCTATACCATTAAGTATCTTTCGATTACCAAAAGATTTATATAATGAACGTATTTTTATTTTTGATTGGTTATTCATAACTTTAAAAAAAACATGCTGTTATCAAATAATTGCTAATTAAAATCAGTACTGAGGAACTTACTATCGCTGAAGTTGTAGCAGTTCCAACTCCTTTTGCTCCTGTTCCAGAGCGATAGCCACTATAGCAACTTATTATTGAAATAATAAAACCAAAGACCGCTGCTTTTACCAAACCAGAAATGACATCGATTGATTGTAAAAATTTAAAGCTATTTACTATATAACTAGAGCTATTAAAATCAAGCTTATAAACACTTACCAAATAGCCTCCCATTACTCCTAATACATCACCTATTAATACTAAACATGGTAATGTAATAACTGCAGCCAGTACTCTTGGCAAAACTAAATATTTTATCGGATCAGTTGACAAAGTATAAAGTGCATCAATTTGTTCCGTCACTCTCATAGTAGCTATTTCTGCAGCAATTGATGCACCAACCCTACCAGCCACCATAAGACCAGCCAGAACTGGTCCAAGTTCTCTAGTTATTGATAGAACTACCACCGTAGCTATTGAACTTTCAGCCGAGAAACGAGAAAAACCTGTGTAACTTTGCAATGCAAGCACAGCACCGGAAAAAAAGGTAGTCATAGCGACAACTGGTAGGGAATAAAAACCTATAGATAACAACTGTTTTAATAGTAAGTTGCAATATAAGGGACGCCTAAAAATACTAGTAACTACCGAAATAGCAAATAGAGAAAAAGCACCTATAGTTCCCGCAAAAGCAATAGTATGTTTACCGAATAAATTAACTATATCAAGAATCATTTTTATATACTCTCTTATATCTGTCACCAAGCATGGTAAGAATTTCATAACCAATGGTATTTATTATATTAGCTATTTTATCTGGGGTACAATAATCCCCTATAATCTCAACTTGTTGCCCTAAAAATATTTCGTTTGGTGGTAGTTCAGTAACATCAATGGTAATTAAGTCCATCGACACCCTGCCAACTACAGGAGCTAAATAGGAACCAATACAAACCTCTCCACAATTGCTAAAAGCCCTAGGATAACCATCAGCATAACCAAGAGGCAAGGTAGCAATCAGTCTATTACGATTTGTCTTAAAGGTCATATTATAACCAATGTAACTTTCTGATGGTAATTCTCGTAATTGTATTATCGGAGCAGTTAGCCTAACTGGATTATGCATCGGATTTTTCGAGGCATTTCCCAAAGGATTAAGTCCATATAATGCAGCACCAGGACGTATTAAGTCAAAATGATATTCTTTTCCCAGAAATATACTACTAGAATTAGCTAAACTAACTTTGGCTGTTGAAAAATATTTTAAATAATGTTTAAATTTTGTTAATTGCTGTAAATTATAAGGATTATCAGCTATTTCAGAGGCAGATAAATGACTTATAATATATTGCAATTCAAGACCAACTAATAGATCAGGATTGTCTATGATACGTTGCATCTCTATATCAAGCATTCCGAAACGATTCATGCCGGTATCGATATGAATTATACAGCGTAGCACTTGTTGTTTAACAGCAGCAAACTTTTGCCAAATTGCAACTTGTTGTAAATTATTAAGCACCGGGATTAAGTTACTATTACTAAATTCCTCAACATCATTGTAAAATACACCATGAAACACGAAAATATTAGATTTCGATCCTAGAACTTTACGTAGTACTATTCCCTCATTAACTGAGTTTACAAAAAAATTCTGACAATTCTCCATCTGTAATGTTGGTGCGATACTATCAGCCCCAAGTCCATAGCTGTTAGCCTTTACCACAGCACTAACTTTTGAATTTTTGCAAATTTCAGAAACAATACGATAATTAGCACGAATTTTTGCTAAATCTATTTCAAGCGTACAACGAGCACTATGCATAATAAAATCTTAAATCCTCAATCTTACAGATTTTTGTAATGCTGCTGCAATAATCGGAGTAACGGATATTACATGAAATTTAGAAGGTAAATCGCTAGTTTCTATAGTATCAGTTACATAGACGTTCATTATATCAGAATTCTCAATATTTTTCTTAGATGCCCCAGAAAGCACAGGGTGAGTTATAAAAGCATTAACAGATAGAGCCCCTACTTCCATTAATAGCTTAGGTCCCTTACAAATGGTTTCACCACTATCAACAATATCATCAATTAATAGACAATGCTTGCCTGAAATGTTACCTATTATTTCTGACATTTGGCATTGATCATCGCTATCTCTACTTTTGTTAATAACAGCTATATTCATGTTAAAAAGCTTGTTAACCACACCTATACGTACAAAACCACCAATATCTGGAGAGACAATAATAGAATTGTTATAGGCTTCAATAACCGGAGCAAACAAACTTATTGACTCAAGATTTTGTACGGCAATTTTAAAGAACCCCTCTAACTGCTGTGAATGCAAATCAACAGTTATTATGCGATCAACACCGGCAACTTCCAGCATATTGGCTATAAGACGGGCAGGAACTGGAGCAAAATTATAAGATCTACGATCTTGGCAACTATAGCCAAAATAGGGTATAACCGCAGTTATTTGTGAGGCTCTCACCCTTTTTACCGTATCAACTAATAATAAAAGTTCCATCAAGTGGTTATTAGTTGGTCTAGAAGTAGATTGTACTATAACAACATCACACCCTTGCACATCCTCAAGAATTTGCACTTTTGTCTCACTATCATCAAAAGTTGTAATATAAGTTTCCACATATTGAGCATTTAGCTCCTTAGCTAAATATCTAGCTAATTTTTTGTGACTAAGACCGGCAAGAATTTTCATGTTAATTAATATGATTTATCAAGTTTTTGTAGTATATACTAATTATAAATGTACGCTAAGTGTTTTGTGAAAAATATTTTTATTATTTCTATAACTAACCCAAATAGTTATTACTTTATACATCATTGCGAGGAAGACCGTAGGTCAACGAAGCAATCCAGAAAGTGATCAGAAATGGATTGCTTCGTCGGCTTACGCCTCCTCGCAATGACGCGTTTTAGATTTACCTACAACGTCATTGCGAGGAGACCATAAGTCGACGAAGCAATCCAATGAATTAATAATTGGATATAATATCACTTCCGTAATCTTTCATTTTTTCTAAATAAATCATTACCAATGATAGACCACTATGTATAGCTTAATCAAAGAAAATGGCGACAAGAGGAAGAAAATATAGTATAAATATAGAGAGAAAAAATATAGTAAAATCCGATGCCAAGAAGTTATAGTTACGATCTGAGAACAAGAG
>JAIRUG010000039.1 GCA_031254535.1 Rickettsia sp. | reverse complement strand
AATTGCAATCTTTTAAAAATATCAGAGTTGATGATTTTTTTTGTAATTTTTTAGACAAAAGATTTTGTTTCTTTTTTTTGAAATTAGAGCAAATTTTTATCTTTCAACGGTCCCATGATTATAGAAGTTATTGGTACTTTTTCTATGGTTTGTACATTCACCTTTTCAATAACCTGTGCTTTGACATTATAATAGACTTACCTAAGAGACTGAAATCTAAACCCTTTACAATATATGAAGAGCATTATTCAAGGTATTCTAACCTCGGATATTTCATACAGCCCTTGTTCTTAAATAAAAAATGTAAAAGTTGGAAGGATTTAAAATGGCATTTTTAGTCCAGGTGGTAAACCAATGTTACCAAAAGCATTATGCATAGAGTTTTGTGAATCCTCATCAACCTTACTTTTGGCATCACTGAATGCAGCAACAATTAAATCTTCCAGCAGTTCTTTCTCTGTCTCTTTAAGCAAAGAACAATCTATAGATACCTTACGAACCTCTCCTCGACCACTAACAGTAATATTTACTAACCCGCCACCTGCATTTCCAGAATATTCAGTACTTGCCATTTGCTCTTGCATCTCCTGCATTTTTTTCTGCATTGACTGAGCTTGTTTTAAAAACTGATTAAAATTTACCATACTTATATCTCTTTAATTCTTTAACAGGATATCTGAAATCATGATATTTGGAAAGTGTTTTGTTAGAATCTCCCAATCTTTACTTGATTTTACTTTATTCGTCAATTGCTCTTTAAGAGTGATTATTTTTAGTTGTTTTGTAATGATAACATCCCAACTCTTGCCTGACCAGGCAAATAATAAATCACCAATTTGCTCTTTTATTTTGCTATTGAGGTCGTTTCCAGCGATTTCTATAGTCTGAAGTGCAAAAGTTTTTAACTCCACTTGATTTAACAATCTGTAATAGATTTCCATCTCATTATGCAAATGTAAAAACTCAAGAAAATCAGTAATTTGATAATTTTGAGTTGATTGTTGTAATACTGGCTGTTCTAGCTGTGCCCCATCATTATGTATATCCACTAATTCCTCTAGTGATGGCAACATTTGTGAGTAGATAGATTTTATCACCAGCATTTCAGTTTCTATCAACTGATTATGGGAAGTTTTCATCTCTATAATCCCTTTACTATATATTTGCCAAATAATAGACAATTGAGGCAGGGTAACTTTTGTTAGAATAGTTGTAACCTGATCCTTAAAAGCTAGGTATATAGGATTCTGATAATCAGGTAATATCTTTACCTTATTAAGGTATGCACTAAAATCAGCGACTAAGGCTACAAAAATTTCTAAATTTGCTGAAGACATATAGAGCTGGTTTACTAAATCAATCGATTTAGCAGCATCTTTCTGAAGAATATATTCAAAAAATTTGACTATACTAGCTGTATCAACTAAACCAAGTATTTGATAAACGATTTCAGGAGTGATAATCTCCCCTGCTCCCAAACTTGTTGCTTGATCTAGTACTGAAACTGCATCTCTAGCTGAACCATCAGATCTAGCCGCAATTATCTTCAAAGCCTCTATTTCAACCTTTAACTGTTCTTTTTTTGCAATTTCTTGAATTAGTTGGAAAATATCATCAAATGTTAACCTTCTTAAATCATATCGTTGACATCTAGAAATTACGGTTAATGGAATTTTTTGCGGTTCAGTAGTAGCAAATATAAATATTACATGTGTTGGTGGTTCTTCGAGAATTTTAAGTAAAGCGTTAAATGCTCCTTTAGACAGCATATGAACTTCATCAATTATAAAGATACTATACCTACCAATTAGTGGTTTGTAGTCACTACTTTCTATTATTTTACGAATGTCATCAACACTTGTCTTACTGGCAGCATCCATTTCAATTATATCAGGATGATTATTTTTATCAAAACTATTACAATTCTGACAATCCTCACAGGGCTTAATATTATTACCTTCAACTATCTGCTGATTGGTACAATTAATGGTTTTAGCAATAATACGTGCTGCAGTAGTTTTACCAACTCCTCTAATACCAGTAAGAAGATAACCTTGAGATATACGATCTTTAA
Source organism: Rickettsia sp. (assembly GCA_031254535.1). Classification (GTDB taxonomy): domain Bacteria; phylum Pseudomonadota; class Alphaproteobacteria; order Rickettsiales; family Rickettsiaceae; genus Tisiphia. The sequence continues at coordinate 7,812 of JAIRUG010000039.1, read as the reverse complement.
AAATAGTATAATTTAGAGTTTTTGTTAAAACTTCTTGTCCATATAGTTCAGAAAAATTAGTAGGACGATATTTTCTAGCAAAGGTAATATATTGGTCAGTTGTTTTTGTCACAGGTATATTCATAAAAATATAATGAGATGTGTTATCATAGTAGGAACAATTTAGTTAAGGTATATAGCTAACCCAAACGTCATTGCGAGGAGGCGTAAGCCGACGAAGCAATCCATAAAAGTAACCAAAAATGGATTGCTTCATCGTGCGGTTTCCGCACTCCTCGCAATGACGTATGTGTTTATAAATCGTCATTGCAAGCGAACGTACGTGAGCGTGGCAACCCATGAAGCTTATCATATGGATTGCTTCGTTCAGACTTCACGCATCCTCACTAATAGACGGCATAATGCTAATCGGGTTAGCTATAAATATTTAGTTAATTAATGATTTAAAGCAAAATAAACCATCTTTTTCGTATCTAGATAACAAATTATATAATCCCTCGGATAAAAAGTTAAGATTTATCAGTTCATTAAATTTTATCCAATGAAATTTTAAGAAATCTTCCTTTGATTTAACTTCTCTATTTATAGATAAATCTTTTGAAATAACTTTTAAAATTATGCAATGTTCATGAACAGCTTTGCCATTATAATCCCATACATTTTCTATCATGCCAACAAAATCACCTAATTCAAAATTAATTAGACCAATTTCTTCTCTTAGTTCTCTCGATAATGCGGTATGAATTGGTTCTTGGTATTTTATGTGACCACCAGGCAAAAATAGATTTTTTCCATTGTCAGCAACTAATACAGAATCTTCATCTCTTATATAAGCCCGTGCAATAGCATGAATTTTGTTTATTTGCATAATTATCTTTACTCTAAACTTGAGAAAATATAATAATTACATTCCTTCCACCTTAAACAAACTTTTATTATATACTCAAATGATTTGGAGAATTGGATTTGAAAATGAGGGGCAATCACACACAGCGTACATGAGGTACGTGAGTATACAAGTCCCTGATATTTTCAAAAAACAATTCTTCAAAGCAGAAGAGTATACATGCTAGTAATGACCCACCAGAGACTATTTTGGCTGCTTCCTTTCGAACCTGACCACCTGAACAGAGCCAATGCCCACTACTAGCACATGATAAAATAGTTCTTTTATCATCTATAGGCAAGCTATTTAATTAGGAAGCTGTCGAAAATAACTAAAGTAATTCTATATTTGGCTCTTTTTGGCTGTGAATAAACATGATTTTCTTGAAATAAATTATATACTCTTCTGCTTTGAAGAATTGTTTTTTGAAAATATCAGGGATTCGCATACTCACGTACCTCATGTACGCTGCGTGTGCTCGCCCCTCATTTTCAAATCCAATTCTCCAAATCATTTGAGTATACTATTCCTTCAAAAATCATATTTATTCTTGCCGAAAAATAGCTCAAAATATAATCAATTAGTTATCGCAGGCAGCCTCCCAGCTAAATTATATTTTTTTTCTATATCACTTTTGCTCAGTCTATTTGGAGCTCCAAATATCTCTGGATTTTTGAGCTTAAACAAATCATCATCAAATTTCTGTACTTTTGCAATATGATTAAATTTTATGGTAATAACATTGTCATCTTCAAGTATTTTTAACATTTTAACCTGTTTAGTTTCTTTATCAAAGGTAATCTGACTACGTCGTTCTGATAAAGTATGATAAATAGTAATCTTAAACATATTATCTTGATCTATTGTCGACTCAATCTCAAAATATTTATCAAAATCTATGCTATCTTCTAACAAAAAATTAAATACATTCTCCTCTGCCTTAATACGACTTACATGTTTCATATCATAGTCATATACCGAAACATAGCTAGCATTACCAATAATCACCAAAGGAAATGGTGGATAATAATTACAGCGAAATTTAGAAGGTTTATTAATTAATAACTTACCTTTAGCATTATTCCCTACCGAATCTTCTTGGGTAAAGTCCACAACAATGGATTTTATTTCCCGTAAATATATTTTGAGCTGATCAATAGCCTTGCTATCAACAGGTCTATTCTCTAACATTTCAGCATGTGCTGCATGAACTATGGTTAGAAGGAAATAAATGACAATAATACCTTTACAAAGCCAACTAGTCATTTATACCTACATACGTTACATTTGTTTTGCATACTACATGAAGATATTATAATTTCAATAGTTCTCTAATAATTTGAATTATACTCATATTATTTTCCGCAACTGATTCAATACATCTTCAGCATGTTTAGCCACTTGCACTTTTGACCAAATGTAAGCTATCTTACCTTTTTTGTCTATTAAGAAAGTAGTTCTCTCAACCCCCATATATTTCTTACCAAACATTGATTTTTCCACCCAAACTCCATATTTTTTACAAGTATCGGAATTAGAATCTGACGCAAGAGCAAAATCCAAACAATATTTTTTCTTGAATTTATCATGAGAATCTAAGTTGTCCTTTGATACCCCAACAATGACAGCATTCATTCTTTCAAATTCTGACTTTAATTTATTAAAATCACCTGCTTCAATAGTACAGCCTGGTGTATCATCTTTCGGATAAAAATATAAAACAACAAACTTACCTACTAAATCTGATAAATTGATTTTACTATTCTCACCTATTGGCATAGTAAAATTGGGGGCAATATCACCTATTTTTAATGTCATAACAACTCTCCTTACTTAATTTCTAATTTCTTTTAGGCAAATGATAAATCACAAACATTACTACTAATGAAATTGCCAATGTAAACCAGGTAATGGCATATTCTAAATGATCATTTCTGACATTCATCAGATTGTTAATTGACAAACTTTTAACAATATCAGGTTGATTATTGTTACCTTCCATAATTAAATAAAAATTCTCTAATGTCAAACCAAGAATATCAGATGCTTGAATTAAATCTAAAGTAAACCAAACATTATTTTTAACATCATTATCTAAGACAAACAGCTTGGTTTTCTCACCAGGGAGAATTACACCAGTAATTTCCGTAGAATCATCCACTATATTATCAATATTTTTCTTATATTTTCCAGCAAACCACCCTAATACAACTAATATTATCTTATTATCATCAGTTTGAAAAGGACTAACTAAATAATAACCATCTTTTTCAGTGGACATTGATTTACGTCCATAAAGATGTAAATTCTTACCAGCCAAAAAATGCCCATTCACTTTTATTTTAGCATATAATTTATCTGCACTAAGTGTTTTTATATCAATAGGAGGATTATTAAGATTATTTTTCATTGAACTTAAAAATAGTTCTTTTTCCTGCAATCTAGCAATTTGCCAAAATCCCAGTGATAAGAGGATTATAAATGCTAATATAGTAAGTGATAAAGGTAATAACTGTACTTGGCATTTACCAATTTTTAAAGTTTTGGGCACTATAACTTCTTCATTAGTTCTTCTTTATTAGCCTTTGCAGCTAATTTAATTATCCACACTTGTTTTTTATGTACAGCTATAATTGTCATTGCGAGGAGCGACGAAGCAATCTATTTTTGGTTACTTTTATGGATTGCTTCGCCGGCTTACGCCTCCTCGCAATGACGGACCACATACGATTTTTAAAGTATCTTGCCTAAAACCGCTTCCTCTTCTAACTTTCGACAATTGTGGCTGTATGTACACATAATGTTCTTTTATTATAATTATGTACATAATATACAATATGGCATATTTCAAGTAATAATATTATTTTGGTGCGTGACCCAATAACTAATTACTTGACATGATATACACAGTAATTTACAATATATTTTAAGTAATATTAGCAATAAAAATGCATACATATATTACAAAATTGGTAACTCAAAGGGCTTAAGAAGCCCTAAAGCCTTTCTTAAACAATGCAAAATAAAAAATGTTGTGAACTTAACAGTAAAAGATCACGTTCTTATTATAATGGCTCATGAAGAAGCAAGAGCAGGATGGGAAAAAAGTTTTCAGCTTATGGCTAAAAATGAAGATGATCATTTGTTAGATATGAACTTAATAAAACATTCTTGGGATGAAGAAGAATGGCAATGGTATAGCTAACCCGTTAATGTTCTAGAATGAAAATGAATGTGGATTGCCACGCTCACATACGTTCGCTCGCAATGACGAAAATGCTTTACCCAACATCATTGCGAGACCATGTAATGGTCGAAGCAATCCATTTCTAATTACTTTTCTGGATTGCTTCGTCAGCTCACGCCTCCTTAGCTCAATAGACGCTAATTTGCTATGGATAAATGCTAATCAAGATAGCTATTAAAAAACTGCAAATTAAATAATTCTAATGCTTCTGCTAATGATTTTGGTAATGGTACTAAATTATATTGTTGATCAAAAGCATTGCCATATATTTTGTTGATGTTATTGATTTTATCAGGAAATTCTAGACCTAATAAGATAGAGTTTAAAATAGTAAAAATTGCCAAATAAGGATCGGTTAGTGGATTTGCTATTCTATGTTCTAGCCTTTTAGGAGATGAGTCAGGAATGCGTACGGCAACAGTTCTATTATTATTACCAAAAGACACATTAGTTGGTACCATAAAATTTTTATCTAAACGAAGATAATCATCTTCATTCGGCATAAATATCAAAAAACTATCGAGCATATAATGGCAGATACTCTGCCCCATTAGATCGATATCAACTATACTACTCGTTAAAGCAGAATTATCTATAAAATTTACATGAAAATGCATACTACTACCATAATCGCTCAGAAATGGCTTAGCAGAAAAATTTACCTTGCCCTGCAATTTTTTTGCAATAATTTGTATTTTAGACTTAGTGCTACTAATTTTTCCTATATACTCAATTATGTTAGTAGAAGGTGGCAAATCTATCTCAAATTGATTATCGCCTTTTTCTTTCTTAACTATTATTCCAAGCATATTTTGCAATTCGAGTGGGTCAATATTTTTACTTAAATAAAATTCTATTTCTACTCCAATGCAAGGTATTAGCGAGTAATTTGTTTGGAATTTATTGATGATTTTTTGCAATGCATTGCTTTTTTGTAAATGATATGATAATTTATAGATGAATTTTTGCAGGGTTGACATGTGGATGAGTTTGTAAAGAATAAAGTTTATTATAAAATTTTTGATAAAAGCTTCAAGCAATCTAGTCATGTTTATAGTAAAAAAAATAAGTTTGCTGTTCCTAATCACTTAGAAATAGTCGAAAATAATAGGCTAGCAGTAGTTAAACATTATGATGCCGAGGATATTGTTATTTTGCAGCAAGTACATGGTAATAAAACTATTGATGCTGATTTAATTACTGATAGTGATATTGATCCGGAAACTGACGGAGCAGTTACTACCAAAAAAAATCTAGTACTAGCAATACAGACCGCTGATTGTGCTCCTGTTTTGTTTAGTAGTAAGGATGGCATGGTTATAGGGGCTGCTCATTGTGGTTGGCGTGGGGCTAAAGCCGGTATTATTAATAATGTGGTAGAATTAATGCAGAACAAAGGAGCCACAAATATTAAAGCTATTATTGGTCCTACTATTCAACAATATTCTTATGAGGTTGATCAGGAATATTATGATAATTTTACAAAGCAGCAACCTAATTACTCAAGATTTTTCATTACATCTTCAAAAAAAGGACATTATATGTTCGATTTACCAGATTATGTAGATTTTCAACTAGAAAAAGCTGGTATTAAAGATATAACCATTATAGTAGAGGATACCTATACTAAGCCTGAGAGATATATAAGTTATCGACGTTGCTGCCATACAGGGGAATTATATGACACCACCATATTATCTACTATTGTAATTAAAAACTAAAAATGTAATTTAAGGAGATATTATGAAATCACATAGTTTTACATCTGATGATGCTAAGCAAAGTCCGGATAAAACCTTACAGTTTATAGCAGAATGTTTTGATCCTAAATATGACAAAGATTATAAAAATGAGGATGAAGTACAAGAGAGATTTGAAAAGGATATAAAACGTAAAGGGATATTTTATATTGAGATTCCAGATAGGGGGCTAGTAGATATAGTAGCTCAATGTAAGTTAGATAAAGATGATGAGTATAAAGTAACCTATCAAGATATGCATAAGACATTAACCAATGATTATAAATTATCAGAACAACAAACAGCATATATCTTAGCAGCAAATTATCAAGGTGGTATAGCTGGTGGTGTGGCTGGATTTAGCAAGTTGAAAGCAAAAATATACGATAATTGCTACTATATGGATGATACGCAGGTTGCGGAGAACGAGTGGACAAGAAATGGCATTGTATCAAAGATTATTATAGATAAAGATAATAATGTATCATATGTTGGAGAACAGAAAATCATGTTTGATTGTAGTATGCACGTTTTGCTTCCACATTCAGACCTCAGAGATATGGTGGGGACAAAATTTAATAGCCAGGACTTTATGGCGGTAAATATTACAGCTACATTAGGAACAGTAGGAGAAGCCGAGCCAACACAGCAAGTAGTAATTGATGTAGCTGGCACTGGAAAGGTCGCTGAGCAAATTATTGATGACTTAAAAACAATTGAAACAAACTGTCTTGCCAAAAATCCAACATCAATTATTGAGAGTAATAGTATTTTATCGAAGCAATTATTAACTGATACCCTTACTGATGAACAATGTAAAATAGCTGTAACAGAAAAAGTTTCAGAAATTATATCTTCTGATGAAGATCAAACTACAGCTATAACAACATTAAAAAAATTAGATGGTGTTAAAGAGGCTTTAGCTGATTTGTTAGTCAGACAAATTGACCAAGCAATCGAAGTTCAAAAAGATACAAAAACAGATAAATTAAGTGCAGAGTCAATTAATGATATTGCTAAAAAAACTGTTGAACAGCTGAGTAAGTTTATTGTTCATCCAGACAAATATGCAATGAAGAAATTTTCTGAACAGTTAGTAAAAGATCGAGCTGCTTCATCGGATGTGATAGTTCCTAGGAAAAATTTTATTGAAAAAATTTGTGAATATTTAAAAGATAAATGGCACGGATATTCTGACAACAAAAGCAAGCTACCGCTTGAACAATTGCATGATAAAGCAAAAAATATAGGACAGGAAGCAAAATCACATATGTCATCTAAAATATCAATATTATCACCTCCAAATAATAAAAAGGTGGAATCCAGAACAATTTAGACGTCTATTAGCGAGACTACGCAAGTAGGTCGTGGCAATCCAAAAAATGATTAGATTTGGATTGCTTCGTCGCCACCAAAGTGGCTCCTCGCAATGACGCATAGGCACATAAGTCATTGCGAGCGAACGTATGTGAGCGTGGCAATCCACATTCATTGGATTGCTTCGTCGACTACGCCTTCTCGCTAATAGCACCAGTTTACTACATTACGTTCACGTCATTGCGAGAGGTCTATTCTATAATCTCTTACGCATAGTCATAAAACCTTGAGGCACAGGATTATTCTCGACAAACTCTAGAATTTGTTTGGCATTTGCAAAAGCTGTTCTTAAGGTAGTATCAACTGTTAAATCATATTCTCGCAAGCTACTTGTGTGAACTATATCTATTTGATCATTCGATAAACCTATAGCACGATCACAGCGTAAAATTTCTCGCTCCTGCATCACTGAAAGATCACAGAAAACTCCAACAAAATAGACAATATATAGCTTAACTAGATAATATGGCGACATCAGCTAATGCTGCCCAAACTGCCTGAAAGAAATCAGAGAAATTACCAGCACTTTTCCTGCTCTGCTGCTTAATTTTAAACCAGTAATG
>JAIRUG010000037.1 GCA_031254535.1 Rickettsia sp. | reverse complement strand
AATTGCAATCTTTTAAAAATATTAGAGTTGATGATTTTTTTTGTAATTTTTTAGACAAAAGATTTTGTTTCTTTTTTTTGAAATTAGAGCAAATTTTTATCTTTCAACGGTCCCATTAGCGAGGGGCATTAAGCCGACGAAGCAATCCAAATGTAATTTTTCTGGATTGCTTCGTCGCTACTAAAGTGGCTCTGAGCCATGACGCTTGGGTTGCATATATGTCATTGCGAGCGAATGTATGTGAGCGTGGCAATCCATGAAACTTGTATATGGATTGCTTCGTCGACCTACGGTCTCCTCGCAATGACGAACTTTTACCCAACCGTCATTGCGAGACCACGCAAGTAGGTTGTGGCAATCCACACTTGTTAAATTGGATTGCTTCGTCGCTACTAAAGCAGCTCTGAGCCATGACGTTTTGAGCTTTTAAACTACCATAACATTCAAGTAGGCAATATTAATTAAGGTATAATAAATATGTATGATAAGAACAATGTTTTTGCGAAAATTATTGGCAAATATCTGCCAGCAGAGATAATATATGAAGATGAGAATCTAATAGCGTTTAACGATATAAATCCTGTAGCTCCAGTACATGTAATAGTTATACCAAAAAAGGAATATGTTGATTATAGTGATTTTATCCTTAAAGCTTCCAACGATGAAATTAAAGATTATTTCACCAAACTATCTTATATTGCATCCCTAGTAGGTTTAGAGCAAGAAGATGGTTACCGTTTAATTACCAATAAAGGTACGAGATCAGGACAGAGTGTGTTTCATTTTCACTTCCATATTATTGGTGGAAAAACAATTTCTAAGTTGGTATAGGTTCTATGAACCTAATTCAATATGCACCGTCATTGCGAGGAGGCATAGCCTACGAAGCAATCCATATGATAAGTCTCATGGATATGGATTGCCACTCTCATGTACGTTCGCTCACAATGACACGTATGCATCTCAAACGTCATTACGAGGAGGCATAAGCCAAGAAGCAATCTATAACTTCCTAAAAATTAATAGCCCTCCTATCTACAGCCAAAGCCGCTTCCTTTATGCTTTCACTTAGGGTAGGATGGGCGTGACAAGTTCTTGCTATATCTTCTGAAGAAGCACCAAATTCCATAAATGCTACGAGTTCCGCGATCATAGTGCCAGCTGAAGGTCCTATAATATGTGCTCCAAGTACTTTATCCGTTACGCTATCAGCTAATATTTTTACCATCCCATCGGTAAAACCTGTGCTTCTCGCTTGACTATTTGCCAAAAATGGAAATTTACCAACCTTGTAATCAATCTTAGCTTCTTTTAATTGCTCTTCAGTTAAACCAACACTTGCCACCTCTGGCCAAGTGTAGATGACACTTGGAATAAGATTATAATTAACATGACCTGCCAAACCTGCCATAATCTCAACGGCAGCAACAGCCTCCTCTTCCGCTTTATGAGCAAGCATAGGTCCGGCAATTACATCACCGACAGCATAAATATTAGGGATTATTGTTTGGAACTGGTCATTAACCGTAATTCTATTTTGTTTGTCCGTTTTAATGGCTAATTTATCTAGACCTAAATTTTCTGTGTGAGCTTTTCTGCCAACAGCTAATAGCACTATATCAGCACTAATTTGCTGCACTGAGTTGTCAGTTATTTGTTGTATATTTAAAATAACTTTTCCTGCTTTTTTTTCAGCAGATAGTACTTTAGTGTTCAATCGCAATTCAATAGATTGCTTTTGTAAGATTTTGGTAAATTGACTGATAATCTCTTTATCTAAAGCTGGCACAATAGTTTCAGTATACTCAATAACCGTTACTTTAGAACCAAGCCTATTCCATACCGAACCAAGCTCTAAACCTATATAACCACCACCAATTACTACCATAGTTTCCGGGACTTTAGCAAGACTCAAAGCTCCTGTTGATGAAACTATATATTCCTCATCAACAACAATATTGGGCATTTCAATAACATCAGAGCCAGTAGCAATTAAAATATTCTTAGCCGATATCTGTGTAACTGATGCACCGTTAGTAATCTCTACAAGATTAGCGGAAATAAACTTAGCACTTCCTGTAAATTTAGTGATTTTATTTTTTACAAACAAACTTTCTATGCCCTTACACAAGTCTGATACTACCTGACTTTTTTTAGTCATCATTTTCTGTAAATCAAGTTTGGCTGAGGTCATAATGCCAATATCGGCACAATGGTTTAACACTTCATGATATTTCTCAGAGGAATTTAGTAATAGTTTGGAAGGAATACAACCAACATTTAGGCAAGTACCACCAAGCATTACTCTTTTCTCTATGCAGGCAACATTCATACCCAGCTGGGCTGCTCTTATTGCCCCTGTATAACCAGCAGGACCACTACCAATCACTATTAAATCAAATTCTTGCATATATTTTTCTCCATAATAATAGCATTATAGACTATAAACATACTAACACTAATAGTTTCTAAAAAAATAATTGCTTTTTAATTCTTCAAAATCATTAAATAATGTGGTACATTCTTAAAGTAGCCTGTAGATGGAGCAAAACTATCAACTATTTTGAAACCAGCTTTTTTATAGGCACTAATTGCTTTATGGTTTGATTCACTGGGATCAATTATCCAAGTGTTAACTTGTTTTGTTGTGTTTATAAATCTTTCTAAGGTCATTGAGCTTAAACCTAATCCTAAAAAATCTTCTTGTCCAATCATAAAGTCTATAGTTCAAGTGATTTCCTTAGGTTTAACCCAAGGTACTAGATGTTCTGGTGTAGAGTCATTTGCGTCTGATGTCATTATTAATGCATAGGGTTGCATGTCATAAAAGCCTAGCCAATAATCAAAAATATCTTTCGTACCTTGCAAGTAATTCTGTAGGTTTTCCAGTAGATCACTACTATTGTCCCAATAATTTTTAACATGTGGTTTATCAAACCAAGATTTTATTAAATCTTCATCCTGTGGCTGGGCTAGGCAAAAACTTATAGCTTAACCAGATAATATGGCGACATCAGCTAATGCTGCCCAAACTGCCTGAAAGAAATCAGAGAAATTACCAGCACTTTTCCTGCTCTGCTGCTTAATTTTAAACCAGTAATGC
>JAIRUG010000035.1 GCA_031254535.1 Rickettsia sp. | reverse complement strand
ATTACTGGTTTAAAATTAAGCAGCAGAGCAGGAAAAGTGCTGGTAATTTCTCTGATTTCTTTCAGGCAGTTTGGGCAGCATTAGCTGATGTCGCCATATTATCTGGTTAAGCTATAATTCTAAGCAAATTATGGAAGAAGCAAGGTATATTTGAACGTATGAACCATGAGCTTACCAAGGATGTTAGACGGAAATTAGCTGTAATAAAATTAAATATTTTTGTTGAGTGAGTGCCATTGCTTTACTTTGGATACCATTTAGCAGCACGTAATAACGGGGAATATAAATCTTCATCCATAGGAATCAAGATATTTTTCTCTTCTTCTATTGTGGGGGGTCTATCAAGAAAGTAAATTTTAGGGGCATCTTTAATAATTGCAAGAGGCGTCTGTTCATCACCTTCACCCATAACAAAAACTGCTGAAGTAGCCAAAGCATCTAAAATATTCACTTGTGTAACCTTTAATGGATGATGGTAAAGATCAGGTTTATCAATATATGAATAAAGGGGAATAAAGCCACACCAACCAAGGGCGATACCTGTTACACCTCGTCTCATGATTGTTGCATGACTGTCTGTAATCACAACACCAATCTTTTTAAGATTGTGTTTCTTTTTCAAATATTCCCATATCCAAACAACTGTTTTTTGAATATTCTCAGGATATAAAACATATACTTCATGTACGTTTGATTCATCTATGCCTGCAGAAGGTATAAGTATACCATTCTTGATAGTTAAATAAAGATCATAAGGATTATTATCTGTTTCCAATACTAAATCTGCTTCTTGCTGAATCAACAAATTCTTACATATACTATCCTTTGAAACTAAACGTCCTTGTATGACACTAATTATCTTAGATGTTATAGCAACAATATCCTCATCTACAAGATCTTGGATATATTGATCTAAAATTTGTTCTAGACAATCATTAATCTCAATCCTGTGAGTTCTTACAACTTTAATACGCATGGCAATTTATCATCCCATCAAGGAAGGACCATAGTAATTTAGCTCCTTCTTTTGCACCATAGAAGACTTTTTGCTGATTGTTTTTGTTAAAAGACTCTATCAGACTAACTAATTGTTCTGTATGCCATTGATCAGTTTCCTGATGAATAGAAAAAAATTGCAATGTTTTGTCATCTTGAACTCCATAATGCTTTTTTAAACCATTAATCTTAGAAGTAGAAACTTCTGGAGTTTGCCTTTCATAGGCATACAAAGCCCCTAATCCTGTGGGATAATCTGTTTTCACTAGCTTCAAATATCCTTCAACTAGCTTGCAAGTTGAAACTAATTCTGGAGAATTTGGAATTGACTCCCTTGATACACCTATCCCTTCAGCAAAGCGTAACCATAGCTCAGGATGATTATCATCACCTTTTTCCTCATCGATCAAATTTTCTAGCAAAATTTGTCTTGCTTGAATATTCTCACAAAGAGCATGGATTTGACTTATATATCTAGGAAAGGCAGAAACATGATGATAGTATTCTTTTGCATAGATTTGTAATATCTCACGTTTCAGTGATCCTTCATTCCATGTCTTATAAAATGGATGTTTAAGTAAATGAAATACTTCAAGGGATGTATTAAGATTTGTGCAAAATGTCATGAGATATTCTTTATGTTTGTAAATTTACAAATAGTATAATTAGAGTGTTTTTTTAGAATTTTATCATCCCATCCTTTAAAATAGTTTAAATCAATGAATGTATCACCAGAATATAAGTGGTGTATTTTTGTTAATATAAAATAAGAAATCAGATTATATTCTAAAAATAAATGAGCAATTTTAGCTCCTCCAATCATAAAAAGTTTCTTTGCTGAGTTTAAAGATTGAATATATTGTAAGAATTCATTCAGTGAAGTTACTATCTTTGCATTAGATCTCTTTCGAAACTCTACTTCTGCTGGTAATTTGTGTGTGATACCGGTACTCTGCTCCTCACGTACATTTGAGTACGCTGCGGTTCGAGGTGAAGTGTCTCCTACAGATTCCTCAGCATAAGCGAGTTTCGAAAGAGGTCTGTTGCTAGAAACAAAATGAGGATTACAAGAAAAAACAATAATATCTCTATTAGTCAACAAAGTTTTTGGTATTATATCATAAGTCTTTCGCCCCATAATCATAATATGTCCAATAGTCGTGGTTCTAAAATGTTCAAGTTCTTCAGGGTAACTCCAAGGCAAAACATTTCTATAACCAATAACTCCTTGTTCCGTTGCTGCCATAATACCTATTATCTTGTTTTTTTTACTCATTTGAGTATACCTATTATTGAAAGTTTTGATATGTTGCAAAAAATCGCATATGGTCTTTTACATTATGAACACGCAAAAAATCTACCTTATCTTTTAATACAAGGGAAATAGCAATAGTTTCAATATCTCGGTTCTTAGCATCAGTTGGAGAAAATGCCTGAATATAAGATTTTCTAGAATGTCCAACCATTACTTGAACACCTAAGCTCTTAAGTTCTTGAGTGTACCGCAAAATCTCTATGTTTTGATATGACGATTTTCCAAAACCAATACCTGGGTCAAGGATAATATCTTCATGAGAAAAGCCGATATTTAAGAGATGTTCAATGGATTGCTTTCCCCATTCTTTTATCAAACTAATAGGTCTGTGTTCTAAAGATAGAATTAATTCTTGATTAGGTGGAATACTCAATGAATGCATGAAGCATAGTTTACAACCTTTCTCAGCAATAGTTTTCAGAGTCCGATCATCAAAGTCACCTTTAACATCATTAATCCAACTAATCTGATAGTTTTCAAGAAGCTGCTCAACAGTAGATGACCAAAAACTATCTATGCTAACTTCAAGCATTTCATTATTTATTAATGTTGTAATCCCATCTAGAACAGGTTTTAATTTGTTATATTCCTCCTCTGGTGTATGAATTACAGCTCCTGGTCTGGTGGATTGAGCACCAATTTCAATAATACTAGCACCATCACTAGCTAATTCTTGAATTTGCTCAATTGCTTTATCTGGATTGTTAAATTGCCCCCCATCTGAAAAGGAATCACTTGTAATGTTAACAACGCCTACAAGTACAGGATGTAGAACAAAGCTTTTAGAAAAAGAATTTGTTAAAGGCATCTTTGTCCAGGGTTGTACTCCCATGAGGGCCAAAAGATGTTGCAAGAATGGTCGAGTACTTAATTCTGGATGTGGAATTGTAAGATTAAGGGTATTGATCTGGAGTTCATCCCAAAGTAAAATATCTAGATCAATAATACGAGGGGCCCATTTTTCATAAGTAGCCAATCGTCCCATCTTAGATTCTATCAATTTTATGGCTCTAAGTAGTGCATCGGGTGATAAATCCGTCTCTCCCACAACTACCATGTTTAAGAATGGCTTATTCCAAGATGGAGGAGCATTATCTGGCAAAATCGCTTTGGTTTTAAGTACAATTGAAGATTTAACATTGCGTAAACAACCTTGTGTTAATAGATTAACAGCAATATTTAAATTATTAATACGATTTCCTAAATTAGAACCAAGACTAATGTAAATCATTGTCCCCTCCTTTACTATATAAAGCAGAGCAGTAAGTAAAAGTGATACCCCCATGAACATCTTGGACGGGCGGTGACATTTTACGTGTCATTACATTGACACATTTAACAAGATCACGATGTTTTATTAAAGACTTATCAATAGCATGATAAACTTCTTTCGTTAAATGTTCTATAAGATTAAAATGTTTAGTTTGGCAAAGTGATTTAATACTTTGAACAAGCTCAAGATAACAGACTGTATCTTCAAGCTTGTCGGTAATTGTGCCTTTTGGGGGAGTTGTAAATTCTAATTCAATATTAAAACTAACTAGTTGCGAATGAAATTTCTCCTGATCGCTACATCCAAGATGAATCCATACCCGTAAATCTGAGATTATAAGTTTCAAAAAGTTCTTATCGAAAGTTTACCTCTTGTATAATTTTATCAAAAAAAGATTTACCTAGAAACATGCAGAAAACCCCTTATTATATAATAATAATATAGAAAATATATTAAGTCAATAATTTTTTTGTGTATAGCTTAATCAAAGAAAATGGCGACAAGAGGAAGAAAATATAGTATAAATATAGAGAGTTATGTCGAACAAGTTTTAGTTAAGGAATTGCGAGTTGGTCAATTAGTAGTAATGGA
>JAIRUG010000033.1 GCA_031254535.1 Rickettsia sp. | reverse complement strand
ATTACTGGTTTAAAATTAAGCAGCAGAGCAGGAAAAGTGCTGGTAATTTCTCTGATTTCTTTCAGGCAGTTTGGGCAGCATTAGCTGATGTCGCCATATTATCTGGTTAAGCTATACCTAATTGGGCATTGACAATTTCACAGCTTGATATTTATTTCCCTAATAGGTTGAACTTTAAATCTTACTCTTCAACCTGACACAGTTCATTGAACGTTTTCATATAATTTTGCTAAAGATAAATAATCTTGTGGTGATAAATTTTCAGATCGTGAAGAATTATCAATTTTTAATTCTGCTAGTAAATCTTCTATACACGAAGTTAGTGTTCTTAAAGATGACTTAATCATTTTACGTCGCTTGCCAAAGGCTAGTCTAGTGATTAACTCAACTTTTTCAATTAATCCAGCTGTTAATACATCGTTGTTATAAGGCACGAGTTTAACTATAGCAGAATGGACTTTTGGAGCAGGGTAGAAAGCTTGCGGATTAACATCAAAGCATTTTTCAACTGAACAAAGTAACTGACATATTACTGATAATCTTCCATAGGATTTTGTCCCAACTTTACCACATATTCGGTCTACAACCTCCTTTTGCAGCATTAAAGTCATACTACTTATTAATGATAATTTTTTTAACCATTTTATGACTAACTCTGTACCTATTTGGTAAGGTAAGTTTGAAATAATAGTTATTTTGTCATGAGCTAAGGTTGATAGATCAAATTTAACAGCATCCGAATGAATAATATGCAGATTAGGGGATAATTCTCTTATTTCCATAAGTAAAGGTATACATCTAGCATCAGTTTCAATGACAGTTAAAGATTTAGGGTTGCAGGCAAGGATAGCTCTAGTGAGACCACCCGTGCCAGGACCAACTTCTAAGACCAAATCATTTTCTTGTACTCCACTAGCTCGAACTATTTTATCACATAGGCTACTATCAAAAATGAAATTTTGACCATACTTCCTAATAGGGGTAATACCATATTTGCTAGCATGCTTTGCAATTGAAGGTAAAGCACTCAAATTATTTGAGTGTATCACAAAGGTAGCATTATTTTGATATATGCTTTCTTACGCATATCATCAAAGTATTTTTGTGCTTTTTGTGACATTTTCTTATTAGCTAACAGATTTACTACATAATTATTTTCATCGTTAGTAACATTAATCATCTGCTTGTTACACATTAAGATTAATTTAAATCCATCTTGCATCTCAAAAACATTACTTTTTTCTCCTGTATTTAAATCTTTGAGAATTGTTTGCAGCGTAGAATCTAAAGTACTTAAATTTTGATTAATTACCTCTAATGTGGAAAAATCTTTATATAACGATTCTTTGATATCAGAACAATTTTTAAGACGTTTTTGTAAACAGTACATCTTCTGCAAAGTTTTATCATCTTTATTTTTTGAAGTAAGAATCTGTGCTGATATTTCTGCATCTTTTGAATCTGTCGCTAATATTATATCATTAACTTCTTTTGCACTAATAGCAACTGATCTTGAAATACTAGATAAAATGTTCATTTTGATAATTTCTGCACCTATCTGAAATTTAAAGTTATTAATATCTACAGATTTACTCTTCAAAAACTTTATTAAATGCCCTTTTTCCATTTTATTACGTTGCTCGATGGTTTCTATAGACTCATTTATTTCACTATCAGAGATTTTTTTACCGTTTGCAGATTGATAAAGTAATACATCATCAATCATACTGTTAATTGCCATCTTATCAAGCCGCTTATTTGTTTGAGAATCAGGATTGGGGATATTGTTAAGTGTTATAATCATGTGTTTTCTAGCTAGAAATTCATGTAAGGTAATTGGCTCATTATTAACTAATGCAACTATATTGGATAATTCTGCTTTTGCTATAGTTAGATTAAAAATGATGGTAACTAAACAAAATAACTTCTTCATATTTTAGGCTCACATATTTAATATTTTTAAACCTACAGAAATAGTAGGAACAGCAAGAGTCTTTTTTATCCCCCTACTATTATCTCCCATATAATTGTCTGAAAGTTTCCCTGATATTTTAACACACTCGTTTAAGTATGTCACCTGGATACTCTTAGAAAGAATATTTATTTTGTTTTTTGACCAATCTACTCTCATATCATAGGCAACTGACCAATTTTCTGCTAACTGATAAGTGAAGTTATAGTAAAGTTGTTTTATCTTATTATCAGTTAGTTCATTGGCAGAATAATATTTTTGTAAATTGGAAATCTGAACCAATCCAACAGTTAACTGAATTGTCTTATAGTTAAGGGTACCACCTAATTCATCTCTAATTGGATGGAAATTCTTACTTTTTCTAAATCTATAGAACATCTCTATTTTGTCAGCAAAACTACTAGAAATTCTTCCAACATTTTCGATATTATCAACAGGCTTATTATTAATAAGATTGGTATTATAGGTCTGTCCTAGAAATAAACTACAATAATTTTGTCCTGAAAGTATAGAAGAATCAACACCATAACTTAATCTATTGCCGAATTCATGGTAATCTATACCACTATAGCGATTCGAACTGAATATATTATTTTCCGATAGTTCATATTTGGATGGATCGATAAAAGAAAATTTCTTATTAGAATTATGTTTATGTCCAATAGTTGCCGATATAATTGGTTCAACAAACAGGCTAGCTTTATCAAGAATTGATCCAGCTAATGGATAACGCCAAGTATTTTGAATTTCTGGTATATTCCTAGAAAGAATCTTGTTAGCCCTAGAATCATTTGGATATAGGTAATTAATAAAATATACATCTGATCTATTACGTAAAGTAACATTAAATAAATGACCAGATGAAGTTAGGAAATTATTATCCACTGCCAACTGTAATGCAACTTGTCCTAGATCTCTGCCGCTTCTTTCTTTATAGATTAATGCATTATTCTCAACAACTAGGTTAGTAGTTTCATCATCATTTAAAGGTATAACATTCTTGGTTCTGACCTTGGGGAAAATTAATGGATTAGTGCTACTAGAATCATTTGTTCCCAATCCTTCAAAATACATCCCCTCCATTAATAAGTAATTGTAATTATTGACCTGTTCTAAATATAACTTAGAGGTCAAATACGGAGTATAATTATTATAATAGTTTTTTAAGTAGGCCTTATCAGAAGTACGTTGCAACCTAAATCCGTATCGATAATTGTTTGTGGTAAAATTACCATTACTCAATATATAATATGAGTGTACCTTACGGTTTTTTATCGTTATATCACCATCCTTTAAGGAGTATGGTAATTTACCATAGTTAGCATCTAAAGATATATAATCACTTTCATTCGGTTTATAACGAGCTTCTAGTTCAAAAATTTTATAGGTAATATTATATTTTTCCCAAAAAATCCTAGGGGTTAAGGTAAAATCTAGATTAGGTTTTGCTCTATAATATAGTGGTATCCCTAAAGCGTTATCCCGCCATTCAGGCATCAATATTCCTGATTCTGCAGGAGCTTTAGGTGTTGGATGAGAAAAATAGGGTGTATAGAAGATGGGGATACCATATACCTCAAAAAATAGATGCTTATAAACCATTCTGTTCTTATTAAGATCTACTTCAGTATTTTTGGCAGAAACTTGCCAAATAGGTTTTTGGTTGCATAATATTTTACATGGAGTAAAGGTACTATTGTGCAAATGAAAAACATCTTTATTTACTCTTTCCGCTAATTTTGACACTAAGAGAGTATTATCACCAAGATATAAAATAAAATCTGAAATTATCCCTACCTTTAGCTTATCTTTTAATATGACTAGCTCTCCCAAAATAACTCTATTTTGCTGATCTGTAATTCTAACATCCCCCTCAGCCCAGAGTGTATCTTGTTCTATATCGTAAATCAAGGAATTAGCTGTTAGAAAATAACTATCTAATATAATTTGAATATTACCTTTAGCATAAATAAATTGTTCCTTTTGATTATATTCAATATAATCTGTTGACAAAAAGCTAAACTGTTTGTTTACCCGTTGCTGATCAACTTGTGCGAAACCACAAACCGGCAATGAAATAATAATTTTAATAATCAATAAATTGCAGAAAATTCGCATTTAAGATAACTTTTGAAATAAGATGGTATATATCATGTATACATCAAATTTGATATATTTATACGATAATTCGAGGTTAAAGTAATAGTAAATTTAAAAATTAGGTCCCTATAGCTAACCCGACTAATATTACACTAAATTCACAGATGTCTATTAGTGAGGAGCCACTTTAGTGGCATTGATGCAATCCATATGATAAGCTTCATGGATTGCCACGCTCACATACGTTCGCTCGCAATGACGTATGTACACCTATAATTGTCTATTAGTGAGGAGCCACTTTGTGGCATTGATGCAATCCAAAAATTAGAATAAATCTGGATTGCTTCGTCGTGTTTTACTACTGCTCGCTAATAGCGTTTAAGCGGAACTATACATCTCATTAATTTTGTTTACAGAGCCTAGCATCTTTTCTTCTTCTTTCAAACTGTCGATCTTATGATTAACCTGCAATAAGTTGATATAATACTTGATTAAATTAGTAGGATATTATAAGATAGTGATATATTGGTGGAGTTGTTTGTATGCAATTAACTACAAAAGGGCGATATGCAGTGATGGCAATCTTAGAAATCGCATCACAAATGTCGGATATACCTGTTACCTTGGCTGAAATTTCAGCAAAACAACATATACCGGTTAATTATTTGGAGCAAATTTTTACAAAACTTAAGAAAGCTAACATAGTTAGGTCAACAAAAGGTCCAAAAGGTGGTTACGTTATTAATGAGAAATTAGATAATATTAAAATTACTAGTATTATTGATGCGGTGGGTGAGAATATTGAAATGACCAGATGTTTAGGGAAGTCTGGAAGTAGTTGCGTGCCTAATAAAGTGCAATGTAATGCCCATCATTTATGGTTGGGTTTAAGCAGGCATATAAGGAACTATTTTGATACTATTTCTATAGCTGATATGCTTTAGGTATACTTCCGTCTATTAGCGAGAAGGCGTAGCCGACGAAGCAATCCATTTTTAATTGTTTTCTGGATTGCATCAATGCTACTGAAGTAACTCCTCGCAATGACGTTATGATGAATAACTAATATAAAAATTAATTTTTTTACAACTTTTATATTAGTGGGCTGATAAATTATAGTGGGCTGATAAATTATGTTATATTTAGATCATAATGCTACTACTAACATCCATCCTGAGGTTAAGAAGCTGATGGAGAATTTGATTGAAGAGACATATTATAATCCATCTTCTATTCACATAAAGGGGCGTTATGCTCGGAGTTTAGTAGAAATAGCTAGGCAGCAGGTCGCGAAATCCGTTGGTGTTGATATAAATTCTAGAGAATATCAGGTAATTTTTACTTCCTCTGGCACAGAGAGTAATAATTTACTGATGAATAGTTATTATGACGGAGAAATTTTTATTTCTAGTATAGAGCATTTATCGATCTTTGATCACACTAAATATCGAGATAATATTAAAATTATCCGCGTTGATAGTGATGGCATTGTTGATATTGATCATTTAGAACAATTATTATTGGCAAGTCTAGCTAGTAAAAAGCTAGTTTCTGTGATGCTGGCTAATAATGAAAGCGGTGTTGTGCAAAATATACAACAGCTAGTTAAAATTGCCAAAAAATATGGGGCGGTATTTCATAGTGATTGCGTGCAAGCAGTTGGCAAAATACCGGTCAATATTAAAGAATTAGCGGTTGATTTTGCTACTATATCGGCTCATAAACTAGGTGGAATACAGGGGAGTAGTGCTTTGATTGTTAAGGCAGGACATACGCTTAAAGCGATGATGATTGGTGGAGGGCAAGAAAGAAATATCCGTTCAGGTACAGAAAATGTATTGGCAATTGCGTTGTTTGGACTAGCGATATCAATAGCTACTACAGAAGTGGAAGATAGATATAAAAAAATGAAAAAATTACAAACATATTTGGAGAAAAATTTGTTCAACTATAAAAATGTTAAAATAGTGTCAAAAAATGTTGAAAGACTACCTAATACTACCTTGATGATTGTGCCTAAAACTGATGCACAAACCAAGTTGATAGCTTTTGATTTACAGGGTATAGCGGTTAGTTCCGGTTCTGCCTGTTCATCAGGAAAAGTTGGTAAGTCACATGTGTTATCTTCTATGGGCTTTAGTGAGGATGATGCTAGGTCTTCAATTAGAATCAGCTTCAATTATCAGCAAACGATTGAAGATGTAGCAAGTTTTATTAAGGCATTTGAAGAGATATATTGTTTAAAGAAAAATAGTTCTAAGAAAATAGCTTATAGCTAACCAGAGTTGGTGTTATGTCGTCATGGCTCAGAGCCGCTGGAAGCGGCGACGTGGCAATCCAAGTCAAGAGAAAGTGGGTAGAAAAATGGATTGCTTCGTCGCCACTAAAGTGGCTCCTCGCAATGACGGTTGGGGTTTTACGCTTTCTCGCTAGTAGACAAGTTGGGGGCTTATGTTTCCTCACTAATAGACGCCAATGCTGAATGCTAATCGGGTTAGCTATAGACTCTGTGGACAAAAATAAAAAAGTTAATGAGTTGTTTAACGTATGGATAAATTAGAGAAGTTAAGACAGAAAGTAAAATTAAGTGGTAAGTCACTGCCAATTTATATGGATTATCAATCGACAACTCCTATGGATCCAAGGGTTCTGGAATGTATGTTGCCATATTTCACCACTAAATTTGGTAATCCACACTCTAGGAGCCATTCTTTTGGTTGGGAAGCTGAAAAAGCTGTAGAAATGTCAAGAGAGAAAGTGGCAATGCTTATTGGTGCTGACCCTAAAGAAATTATTTTTACTTCTGGTGCTACTGAGTCTAATAATTTGGCGATAAAAGGTATTGCTAAATTCTATGGTAGTAAAAAAAATCACATAGTGACGGTGAGCAGTGAACATAAATGTGTTTTAGATGCTTGTCGACATTTAGAAAATGAAGGATTTAGGGTAACATATTTACCGATTCAACCAAGTGGTTTGATTGATTTACAGCAATTAAAAAGTGCCATAACCGACCAAACTATGCTGGTATCAGTGATGGCAGTAAATAATGAAATCGGTGTTATCCAACCAATTAAAGAAATTGGCAAAATTTGTTGGGAGTTAGGTGTATTTTTTCATTCAGATATTGCCCAAGGATATGGTAAAATTCCTATAGATGTTAATGATTGTAACATTGATTTGGCAAGTATTTCCGGGCATAAAATTTATGGTCCCAAAGGTATTGGGGCTTTATATGTAAGAAAAAAACCTAGGGTACGATTAGTGCCGATTTTAAATGGTGGTGGGCAGGAAAGAGGTATGCGTTCTGGAACTCTACCAACTCCTTTAATTGTTGGACTTGGGGCAGCAGCTGAATTATCTCTGTCTGAAATGCCAAAAGATACTAAACGTGTAGAAGAGCTTTTTGATAGATTTTATAATAATATTACTAAACAAATTACTGATGTTTATTTAAATGGTGATATAAATAAGAGATATAAGGGAAATTTAAATTTAAGTTTTGCTTATGTGGAAGGTGAGTCAATGATATTGGCTATTAAAGATTTAGCCGTTTCATCCGGCTCAGCTTGTACCTCATCTTCACTAGAGCCATCATATGTGTTAAGAGCTATGGGGGTTGACGAAGAAATGGCACATACATCGATTAGGTTTGGTATTGGTAGATTTACCACTAAAGAAGAAATAGATTATGCTGTAGAGTTAATAAAGTCAAAAATTAACAAGTTAAGAGAACTAAGCCCTCTTTGGGAGATGGTTCAAGAAGGAGTTAATTTAAAGCAAATCAAGTGGGCGGTACATTGAACTAACACGTATATTAGCGAGAAGGCACTTTGCAACACACCGTCTATTAGCGAGGAGTGTGTAAACACGACGAAGCAATCCATATGATAAGTTTCATGGATTGCCACGCTCACGTATGTTCGCTCGCAATGACGTGTATGTACCTCAAACGTCATTGCGAGACCACGCAAGTAGGTCGTGGCAATCCATTTCTAATCATTTTTATGGATTGCTTCGTCGCCTTCGGCTCCTTGCAATGACGGTGTGTTGCAAAGCTGCTCCTCGCTAATAGACGGTGTGTTGTAAAGTAGACGTATTAAGTAGAATAATTATTAATATAGGAAATAACATGGGCTATAGTCTAAAAGTACTAGATCATTACGAAAATCCGCGTAACGTAGGATCATTAGACAAAAATGATGCATATGTTGGGACAGGTCTTGTAGGAGCTCCTGCCTGTGGTGATGTAATGAAGCTACAAATTAAAGTTAGTGAAGATGGAATTATTACAGATGCAAAATTTAAAACATTTGGTTGTGGTTCCGCTATTGCTTCAAGTTCTTTGGTAACTGAATGGGTTAAAGGTAAATCCCTTGATGAAGCTGGTAGTATAAAAAATACTGAAATAGCCAAGGAATTATCTTTGCCGCCAGTAAAACTCCATTGTTCTTTATTGGCAGAAGATGCCATAAAAGCGGCAATAGCCGATTATAAAACTAAAAAATCATAGTAACTATTATGAAAAATATTATGTCCTTGACTGATGCAGCAGCCCAGCAAATAAAGAGATTGATAGATAAACGTGATAAACCATCTTTTGGTATTAGGATTGGCATAAAGTCTGGTGGCTGTTCCGGTCTATCTTATTATGTAGAATATGCAGATGTCAAAAATAAGTTTGATGAGGTGATAGAAAATAAAGGTGTACGAATATTAATTGACCCAAAAGCTCTAATGTATCTTCTAGCAAGCGAAATGGATTATGTAGAAGATAAATTTAAGTCCGGGTTTACTTTTAATAATCCAAACGAAAAAGGCAGTTGTGGATGTGGGAAATCTTTTAATGTTTAAAAAGAGCATATATGCAATTACTAGATTTTGTTAATAAAAAAAACTACATAGATGGAAATTGGATAGATTGCCAAGAACAGTCAGCAGTTTTATAATCCTGCGAATGATAAAGTGGTTGGGTCAATACCAAATTTGCCTAATAATTTAATTATTAGTACTATTGACAGTTCTGTTAGAGCTTTTAAAGTTTGGTCACAAACTTCTTTTGAACAAAGAATAACTATATTAAGGAAATGGTATTCTTTAATATTAGAGAATATTGATGAACTAGCTTATATAATTACATTAGAACAGGGGAAAGTATTAGAAGATGCAAAGTGTGAGATATTATATGGGGCATCTTTTATTGATTGGTTTGCTAGTCATATTCATAATATTCAAAGTAAAATAAAGCCTGGAAAATCAATAAATCACAAAATTATAACCGAATTTGAATCGGTTGGTACGGTTTGCTCAATTACTCCATGGAATTTTCCAAATGCCATGGTAACAAGAAAGGTTGCTCCGGCATTAGCTGTTGGTTGTAGTGTTATACTTAAACCATCGGAATTCACACCTTTTTCTGCATTGGTTTTGGCTAAATTGGCAAATGATGCCGGGATACCGGCTGGAGTACTAAATATTATCACCGGTGATGCCAATAATATTGGTCAAATATTCTGTAACGATTTTAGAATTCGTAAATTATCATTTACTGGTTCTACGAGGGTAGGAAAGATATTATATCAGAATTCCAGCGCTACTATTAAGCGTTTATCTCTAGAACTTAGCGGTAATGCCCCATTTATTATATTAAGTGATGTTGATTTAGATAAGACTGCCAGTGATCTTATATTAGGAAAGATAAGGAATAGTGGACAATCTTGCACTTCTCCCAACAGAATATTCATTGAAGAAGCAATTTATGATGAATTTTTACAAATTCTTACTACAAAATTTGCTAATCTTAAAGTAAGAGATGGTTTTGATTCTGAATCAGTTATAGGACCGTTGATTAATAAAGCAGCTATAGATAAGATTTTAAAATTGATTGAAGATGCTAAGAATAAAGGTGGAAAAATCTTATGCAGAGATAAAGCTTATGGTAATTTTTTTGAGCCAACAATTATTAGTAATTGTCAGGATAATATGGAAATTTTTAGAACGGAGATATTTGGTCCCGTTCTTGCATGTTATAAATTTGGCAGTATACACTCAAATGATTTAAATCATTCGAGTATACAAGAAGTTATAAATAGAGCTAATGATACGGAATATGGTTTGCAAGCTTATATATTGCAAGAATATAGCCACAGCTCAAATAATGGCAACAAAACTTGATTTTGGTATGGTATCAATTAATGATTCGCTACCTGCTAATGCCAAGGCAGCATTTGCTGGGCAAAAAAATTCAGGGTTTGGAATAGAAGGTTCAGATGAGGAAATATTTGAGTATTTAAATAGTGAATTTGTAAACTTGCATAATTATGCAAATTCAAATCAATTAACTATATTATGAGAAAGATTACACTTGGTTTAATAGCTGAGTATATAGCTATTATTATTTACAAAATTAAATTTTATCAAATTCTCTATCATCGTAAAAAATATTATGTTGGCGAAATTGATATTATTGCCCTGCGTGGTAAACAACTTGTTTTTATAGAAGTAAAAGCAAGATGTTCTGACGTTGATGATAGAATATTATCAACTCATCAACAGATGAGAATAAAAAGATCTGCCAGTATGTTTTTAAGCTCTAACCCAAAATACCAAAATTATCATGTTAGATTTGATCTAATAATTATTAAACCTTACAGTATACCAATTATTATTAAGAATGCATGGCAGTAGTGTCTTATTATTAATCGGGTTAGCTATAGTAATTTATTTAATAACGCGAGTTGCCAATTAAAACGTTATAGCTCAGAGTCGCTGGAAGCAACAACAAAGCAATCCAAGAAAGTGATTAGAAATGGATTGCTTCGACCACTACGTGGTCTCGCAATGACGTATGTACACCTATAATTGTCATTGTGAGGAACCACTTTAGCGGCATTGATGCAATCCATATGATAAGCTTCATGGATGGTACGCTCACGTACGCTCGCTCGCAATGACGCTTGAGACCTCAGATGTTAAAATGGTTCCTAGCAAAAGAGCATTTTTTCTAATATGTCAAATATATACTTACAACTTTGACCATCTCCATAAGGATTAGTTGCTTGAACCATATTATGGTAATAATTTTTATTATAATTTAGTAAATTTCGTACTTCGTTAATAATGGTGTCCGTAGATGTTCCTACTAATTTGGCAGTACCAGCCTCTACTTTTCTGGGACTGTTGAAAGAAGAGATAGGTATGTATAATGAAAAAAAAGAGAGTTGTAGAATGTCTTCAAATCAAATGACAATGGTAAGTCTAAATCAGTTATAGCTTAATCAAAGAAAATGGCGACAAGAGGAAGAAAATATAGTATAAATATAGAGAGTTATGTCGAACAAGTTTTAGTTAAGGAATTGCGAGTTGGTCAATTAGTAGTAATGGAT
>JAIRUG010000022.1 GCA_031254535.1 Rickettsia sp. | reverse complement strand
TAATTTGAAACGCTTAACCGTTCTTGCTATGTAAAATTAAGTATCTAGCAGAACAAAAAGCTAAAATTTATGAAAAAAATTGCAATCTTTTAAAAATATTAGAGTTGATGATTTTTTTTTTTTTTTTTTAGACAAAAGATTTTGTTTCTTTTTTTTGAAATTAGAGCAAATTTTTATCTTTCAACGGTCCCATAATGTAGAGATGTTTTATGTTAAGTGAAGTTAAGCATAATTGTTATTGTGTAAAAGTGATAGGGAAGAAAAACATTGAATGGCAAACATCCTTAACCCTGTTAAGGTTAACAAACTAGACACTAGGGGGGCAATTTCTTTAGCTCTTACAACATAGATCGCTACTTTATCACTGATTTTGTGTTCAGTATTTTTGGTTTATAATTATACATATCTAACATCTTTTTAAGCTTTTTACTTCTCTATTGAAAATCGTGAACGCTCACACCCAAATTACTTAATTACATTCTTCGTGGATCGCTCCGTTGTGCTCCGCTACTCCTCACAATGACAAAGTAATGCTAATCGGTTTAACTATAGAGGCTAATTCATGTTTTTAATTTTTTGAGATAATCTACTGATTTTACGTGAGGCGGTATTTAATTTGATAATATTTTTTGTTACACCTTTCATTATTTCAGATTGTGCAGCAATCAAAGCTAATCTAGCTGATTCTTTCGAACCACTACTAACTTCCTGCAAAACTTTTTTTAAATATGTTTTAATCCTACTCGATCTATTCTTATTTATTAAAGTTTTTTTGATTGTTTGTCTTATTGCCTTTTTTGCTGATGAATGATTAGCCATATTTATTATTTTCCTACAGATTCATTAATTTTGTTCTTCATGGTTATGACTTTCTGCTTTTGGGGTCATACAGCCTTTACTATTTACATCTCTATCAACGAACTCAATATAAGCAACTGGTGCCATATCCCCATGACGATACCCAGCCTTTATTATCCTAGTATATCCACCTGGACGTTCACTATATCTTTTACCTAAAACACTAATAAGTTTTTCAGTTGCCACTTTATCTTTGATTTTAGCAAGTACCATTCTTCTAGTTGTTAAATCAGATTTCTTAGCTTTAGTTACTAGTACCTCAATATATGGTCTAAGCTCTTTAGCTTTAGGTAAAGTTGTCTTTATTTGCTCATTCATCACAAGTGCTACAGCCATATTAGCAAACATTGCTTGTCTATGACTACTTGTTCTATTGAGTTTTCTACCCTTAATCTTATGTCGCATATTGTTACCTTAAATTAATATGGATCTTCGTAACGCTTAGATAGATCCTGAATATTTTCAGGAGGCCACCCTGGTATGTCCATACCAAATTTCAAGCCAAAGCTGGCTAATATATCCTTAATCTCATTAAGAGATTTTCTACCAAAATTTTGAGTTCTCAGCATTTCTGCTTCTGTCTTGATAACAAGATCTCCTATATAAATTATATTATCATTTTTTAAACAATTTTGAGATCTGACAGACAGTTCTAATTCCTCAACTTTCTTCAACAAGGCTGGATTAAATGATAATTCTTCCAATTTATCCTGTTTATCTTCTACTTGTTCTTCAAATGTAATAAATAATTGCAACTGATCTTGCAAAATCCTAGCAGCAAGAGCTATAGACATCTCAGGAGAAATACTACCATTAGTTTCAACGGTCATAATTAGCTTGTCATAATCTGTAACTTGACCAACACGTGTATTATCAACTTTATAGGTAACCTTCCTTACAGGGCTGAATAACGCATCTATTGGGATTACACCAATAGCTGATTCTGAATCAACATTACTTACAGCAGAAACATAACCTTTTCCCGTCTCACATACTAGTTCCATTTCAAGTTGAGCTCCTTTTGCCAAGGTACAAATCATATGATTAGGAGTTAGTATCTCCACATCATGACCTGCTCCAATCATACCAGCAGTTACCACACAAGGACCAGTAGCACTTAATCTTACAACCTTTTTTTCGGAAGAATGCATCTTAATGACTAAGGACTTAAGATTTAACACTACATCAACTAAATCTTCTTTAACACCAGGTATAGCAGAAAATTCATGCACCACCCCTGGTATCTTTATCGAGGTTATTGCAGCCCCCTGAAGAGATGAAAGTAGAATTCTCCTCATAGCATTACCTATTGTTAGACCAAACCCCCTCTCTAGAGGTTCAACTACAATTTTTACTACATTAGTATTCTTATCAGGACTGTCATAAACTATCTTAGAAGGTTTGATCAATGAGTTCCAGTTTTTATTTAATGATAACATTATTTACTACCTATCTCTCTATACTCTTCTTCTTTTTGGTGCTCTAACACCGTTATGGGCAACAGCTGAAACATCCAAAATTGATGTAACTATAAAATTTTGACTAAACACTGCACGCATAGCCGATTCCCTTTGGGCCCCTGCACCTTGCACTCTAATTGAAACAGTCTTAAGACCATGCTCTTTTGCTACCTCTGAGGCTCTATCAACAGTTATTTGAGCAGCATAAGGAGTAGCTTTTTTAGCCCCTTTAAAACCATGCGTACCGGCTGTTGAAAAAGCTATAGCATTACCTTGCACATCTGTAAAAGTAACAATAGTATTATTAAAAGTTGTTTTTATATGAACAACACCAAGAGTGATATTTTTTCTTTTTTTCTTGATCTTAGTATTAGTCTGACTCATCATTATACCATATTACTTTGTAACTTTCTTCTTACCGGCAATCGCAACAGCCTTGCCTTTCCTTGTTCTAGCATTAGAATGAGTATTTTGTCCTCGTACAGGCAACTTTCTTATATGCCTAATACCTTGGTAACTTCTAATATCTTT
The DNA here is from genome assembly GCA_031254535.1 of Rickettsia sp. Taxonomy (GTDB): domain Bacteria; phylum Pseudomonadota; class Alphaproteobacteria; order Rickettsiales; family Rickettsiaceae; genus Tisiphia. The sequence goes on along the minus strand of JAIRUG010000022.1, from coordinate 17,426 downwards.
TTTCTTCTTAATGTTAAGAGTTACTTCTCTTCTTAAATCACCTTCTACTTTATATTCTTTTTCAATAATATTACGTAAAACAATAAGTTCTTGATCAGTTAAGTCTTTAACCCTTTTACTCTCAGATATTCCAGTTTTTTGACAAATCTTTCCTGCAGCAGAAAAACCAAGCCCATAAATATATGTTAAACTCACTACTAATCTTTTGTTTGCTGGAATATTAACACTCGCTATTCTTGCCACAAATAATCTCCAAAATTTTGATAACAACCAAAAGGGAATAATATAAAAATATCCCTTAAAGTCAAGTAATTTCTAACATTTTATCTAAAACGCATTCTACTTCTTGCTTATCCTTACTCGCATCAACAACATAGAACTCACTATTATCCCTATAATAGTTAAGTAACGGGTAAGTTTCTATCTTATATTCTTCTATTCTATGTTTAATAGTCTGTTCATCATCATCTTGTCGGTGAATGAATTTATCTGCTCCACAAACATCACAAACATTATCAACCTTAGGTTTAATAAAATAACTATTATAAATTTGTTTACAATTTGCACAACTAAATCTACCTAGAATCCTCTTAATAATAACTTGATCGTCTATGTCAAAAAATACCACTTTAATCTTTTGATTAGCAAACTCTCTAAGAAAGCTAGCTTGCTCCAAATTACGAGGATAACCATCTAGGACATAACCATTTTTATATATATCCTGAGTTAAAAAATTTTTAACTACATTATTTACCAATTTATGAGGAACAAGTTTTCCTTGTGCCATATATTCTTGAATTAACAGCCCCTCTTCGTTATTTACCTCTGTCATTTGTCTAAATATATCACCAGTAGACACATGAGGTAATTTTAACTTTCCTGCCAATAATTTTCCTTGAGTTCCCTTTCCTGAACCAGGAGCTCCTATAAGCACTATAATCACTTTAAACCCATATTTAGATATATAACATAATATATACTTACCACTAACTATAAAAATATATTATTTTAAGAATTGGCTGCAAAAATTCTAGGATATTCACCTACTCACCTAAATAATATAGCATTGTCCTCCCCTTGTTTGCTACCCCATTCAATCATTTATAGATAATAACAGAACCTAGGCTCTGTGAACAAAATTTTAATTGTCTATATTTTGACTCTTTTTAGCTGCAAATTATAAGATTTTTTTGAAATAGGTTCAACTATTCCTTCAAAAATTATATTTATTCTCGCCGAAAAATAGCTCAAAATATAATTAATTAGTTATCTCCAACACTCTCCTAGCAGCCGCTATTAGCAAGAAGGCATAGCCGACGAAGCAATCCATATATAAGCTTCATGGATGCCACGCTCACGTACGTTCGCCCGCTAATAGACGTATTACACCTATAATTGTCTATTAGCGAGGAGCCACTTTGTGGCATTGATGCAATCCAAAAATTAGAATAAATCTGGATTGCTTAGTCGTGTTTCACTACTGCTCGCTAATAGCATTTAAGCGGAGCATACATCTCATTAATTTTGTTTACAGAGCCTAGTTTTTTAACTTCATTTTTTTTATTAACCCCTCATATCTACTGCTAAATAAGTGAGTTTGAATTTGTGCGAATGTATCTAGAACGACATTAACAACAATTAAAAAACTTGTCCCCCCTAGAGCAAAAGATACAGCATATTTATTCATTAACATTTCAGGAACTATACATATAAAACTAAGATATATACCACCTATGACAGTTAACCTAGTTAGCAAATAATCAAAATATTCCGAGGTATTTTTACCAGGTCTTTTTCCAGGAATATATGCCCCGTATTTCCTCAAATTATTTGCTGTTTCTTCTGAATTAAAAACTATTGCCGTATAAAAAAAACTAAAAAACATTATCAAAGCAACATATAACAAAATATATAGAGGTTTCCCATGCCCTAAATGGAAAGTTACTAAATTCATAACTTCCGAATTATTGCTAGAAAAATTAGCTATTGTTACAGGAAACAATAAAATTGAACTAGCAAATATTGGTGGTATTACCCCAGAAGTATTAAGTTTAAGGGGCATATGAGTTGAATCACCACCATAAATTTTATTACCAACCTGCCTTTTTGGATATTGTACCAAAACTTTCCTTTGTGCCTTCTCAAAGAAAATTATCATGGCTATAATTAAAATAACTCCTAAACAAATAGCCATCACCACTATGGGAGACAATCCTCCGCTTCTCGATAACTCAAACATACTTATAATAGCACTTGGTACCCCAGACACTATACCTATAAATATAATCAAGGAGGAACCATTACCAATCCCTCTACCAGTAATCTGCTCACCAAGCCACATTAAGAACATAGTACCTACAACTAAAGTGATAACAGTGGTAACTTTGAAGAATAGCCCAGGTATAATCACTACAGGTCCTACATTAGTTACAGCATGTTCTAAACTTATTGCCACACCATATGCCTGAAAAGAAGCCAATAAAACAGTTAAATATCTAGATAATTGATTGATTTTTCTTTTACCAACCTCACCTTCTTTTTTTAAATTCTCTAACGGCTTATAGGCTATTGACATCAATTGAATAATAATTGATGCAGTTATATATGGCATAATTGCTAAAGCAAAAATAGACATCCTACCTAGAGAACCTCCAGATAACATGTTAAACATACCAAGTATACCAGATTGATTTTGTTCAGCCATACTACTCAACGCAACCGAATCAATACCCGCTATAGGAATAAATGAACCAAATCTACATACTATAAGAACTAGAATAGTAAAAATAATTCTATTAGCTAGGTCCTTATTAGATTTTTGTGTGGAATTTAAGCTCATAAATTACAATATTTGACCACCAACTTGTTCAATTATCTTTTTAGCAGGTGCTGAATAAGCATCTAATTGAAAAGATAATGGACTATTAAATTCACTACTACTAACAGATAATAACTTAACCAATAAATTGGTATTTTTAATTAACCCTGCTTCAACTAACTTCTCTTTTGTGATAACTTCTGTTGAGTTCAAACGATTTTCTGATATTAAAAACTCTATATCAGCAATATTTACTACACTATATTTCTTAGAATTAGGACAATTAAATCCTCTCTTTGGTAATCTTTTAATCATAGGCATCTGCCCACCTTCAAAACCTTTGATAGCTACACCAGATCTAGATTTTTGACCCTTAACACCTCTACCACATGTTTTACCTTTACCGCACCCAATACCACGTCCTACTCTTTTTTTGTCTCTCTTGGCACCAAAATTGTTAGATAACTCATTCAACTTCATTTTATAAACTCTAATTTATATTTTCTACTTTTAACAAATGCTGTACCTTCTTGATCATCCCTCTAACAGAGCTTGTATCTTCTAAAATAACAGATTTATGCATTTTATTTAAACCTAAACCCACCAAGGTCTCTTCCTGATCATATTTACGACCTATGCTACTACCAATTTGGGTAATTTTAACCTTTGTATCATTCATTTTTTCTTTATCACTATTCATAGATTTTTACAACCCAATTATTACTTATAACATTACTTTAACAAAAAGCCATCTGCAACCCATTGATTCACAAGATATCTCTTCAAATACCATGACAACCCGTTAAGGTTCTAAATATAGCCCCTCCATCTATTAACGAGGAAGTAGCATCATACAAACTAACGCTATTAGCGAGGAGCTACTTTAGTAGCGACGAAGCAATCCAGGAAAGTGAATAGAAATGGATTGCTTCGTCGTACGGTTTCCGCACTCCTCGCAATGACGAGTTATAGGCGTATACGTCATTTCAAATTATTCTGATATTATTTCTTGTTGCCCTTTTATAGATTGAGTTGATATCTCATTTATGTTTTTTCCTCTCCTTTCAGCAATATTCTTTGGAGAAGAAAGTTGAGATAACGCATCAAAAGTTGCAGCAATCATTGCATATACATTACTAGAACCCAAAGATTTAGCAACAATATCATGAACTCCTAAAGAATCAAAAATAGCCCTCATAGCACCACCAGCGATAACACCAGTACCCGCCTTAGCTCTTCTCAAAATAACTTTTGCCGCTCCACTTTTACCAATAACATCATGATGAATAGTTCTGCTTTGATAAAGAGGAACTCTAATCATATCTTTCCTTGCTTCTTGGGTGGCCTTAGCTCTAGCCTCTGTTACCTCTTTCGCTTTACCATGACCATAACCAACCTTACCAGCTTTATCACCAGCCACAATACAAGCAGAAAAAGAAAATTTCCTACCACCTTTTACTACTTTAGTAACTCTGTTTACATCCACCAAAGTTTCTGTTAACGCTTCACCCGTATTTTTTTTAACTTTAGCCATTTCTTAAACCTAAAATTAGAAATTCATTTTTTTTCTTGCCGCATCAGCTAATGCCTTAACAACACCATGATATTTATAACCACCCTTATCAAATACAACTTCTTGTACCCCTTTAAGCGAGGCTCTTTCCCCTATCAACTCACCTACTTTTGTGGCTGTACCAACATTACAATTGGATTTTTTTAACTGTCTAATTTCTTTATCCAAGGTTGAAGCAGAAGCAATAGTTATTGACTGTTTATCATCTATAACTTGTGCATATATATGCTTTCCAGATTTAAAAATAGACAATCTGATTCTGTTTGATACCTTTGATATCTTAGATCTTACTCTAGCCTTTCTTATATCAAACTTTAATTTTGAACTACGCATATTAACTCTTAAATTTTAGTTTTTCTTCCCTTCTTTCCTTTGAACATATTGATCTTTACGTTTAATACCTTTGCCCTTATATGGCTCAGGCGGTCTCTGTTTTATAATAATTGATATAAACTGCCCTAGTTTTTCTTTATCAACACTTTCTAATATAATCTGATTTTGTTTAGGAGCAGTAACTTTTATATTTTGAGGTATTTCTATTTTAGTATTATGACTTTTAGCAAGCATCAAATTTAAATATTTATCCTTCACTAAAGCCTTATAACCAACACCATTAACTTCAAGCTCTTCTGTAAAACCTTCTTTAACACCTTTCATCATACTATTTATTATACTTCGTGCCGTACCCCACATAGATCTAGCACCTTTAGTCTCTGCTAATGGTTTAACAAAAAGCTGATTATCTTGCAATGAAATTGCTATACTCCCTGCAAAAGTCTTTGACAATTCTCCCTTAGGACCAACAACATTGACTTTCAACCCATCAAGCTCAACTTTCACCCCTTCAGGTACAGGGACTGGCAATTTTCCAACACGTGACATTTTTATACCTTAAAACACTTTACAAATTACTTCACCGCCAATTTTTTGGCTATGTGCTTCTCTATCAGATAAAACTCCTCTAGAAGTAGAAAGAATATAAATACCCATATTGTTATAATATCCTTTTAGTTTATCAATAGAAGAATAAATTCTCTTACCTGGTTTTGAAACCCTATTTATTTCACATATAGCAGGTTTTCCATTAACAGAATATTTTAAATCTACCTCAACGTGGCTTATATTACCATTCTTAACAACCACATATTCTTTGATATAACCTTCCTTTTTTAAAACATCCAAAATGGCACATTTTATTTTTGAGGAAGGTAGAGATATACTCATCAATTTACTTTTCTGACCATTTCTAATTCTAGTCAACATATCTGCTATATTATCTGTCATTGACATACGATAAACCTATTATTTTACCAACTTGCTTTAATTAAACCAGGAACCAATCCTTTACTACCAAGCTCTCTCAGCTTATTTCGTGATAAACCAAATTTACTATACACTCCTCTTGAACGCCCAGTCAGTTCACACCTATTTCGAACTCTATTCATAGCTGAATTCCTAGGTAACTTAGCCAGAATCATCACTAACGAAAATCTCTCTTCTAAAGATAAAGTTTTATCATAAATCTTCTCTCTTAACTTAGCACGCTTATTATACAAACTTTGTGCCATCTTTCTTCTTCTATTATTCTTTTTTATAGAACTTACTTTAGCCATCTTTTTTCTTCTAAAATTAATTATAAAAAGGTAAATTAAAGCCTGAAAGTAATAATTTACCTTCTTCATTGCTTGTAGCACTTGTAACAATTGTAATATCCATACCACGAATTACATCTATCTTGTCGTAATTAATCTCTGGAAAAACAATCTGTTCTTTTACACCAAAAGTAAAATTACCTCTACCATCAAAACTTTTACTCGAGAAACCTCTAAACTCTTTTATACGCGGTAGAGCAACAAGCACTAACCTTTCTAAAAAATCATACATTCTATCTTTACGTAGAGTAACTTTACAACCAACTTTCATACCTTCACGAAGTTTAAAAGTAGCAATAGATTTCTTGGCCTCAGTTATTAAAGGCTTTTGTCCTGAGATTAAAGTTAGATCATTGACAGCGTTATTAATTACCTTAGAATCTGCAACCGTTTCACCAACCCCCATATTAACAACAATTTTTACAACTTTAGGTATCTGATGTTTATTATCATAGGCAAACTTTTTCTGTAAGCTTGGGACAATCTCTTTACCGTATAAATCTTTAAACCTTAACAACATTACTTACCTTCCTTACCAATAATTTCACCAGATTTTTTAGCTACTTTTACTTTAGAACCATCTTCTAGAATTTTAAAAGCAATTTTCGTAGGATTACCTGTCTTAGGATCTATATGAGCAACATTGGATATATCTATTGATAATTCCTTTGACACTATGCCACCTTCACTTGTTTTACTTGGCTTAACATGCTTGCGAGCAACATTTACACCTGAAACAATGGCTCTATTTTGTTCTGGAAAAACTTTCAACACCTTGCCCTTTTTCCCTTTATTTTTTCCGGTGATAACAATAACTTCATCACCTTTCTTGATTTTTAACTTAATCATTACAACACCTCCTCTGCCAGCGACATAATCTTAACGAATTTTTTTGCCCTTAACTCTCTAGTTACAGGACCAAAAACCCTAGTACCTATTGGATCTCCCTGCTTATTTAAAAGCACTGCTGAATTGGAATCAAACTTAATTGTACTACCATCTGCCCTTCTAACACCCTTTTTTGTTCTAACAATTAGAGCTCTATGTACGTCACCTTTTTTTACTTTTCCATTTGGCAACGCCTCTTTTATAGATACTACAATAACATCCCCAAGGCTTGCTATCATGTGATATGAACCACCAAGCACTTTAATACACATAATTTTTTTAGCACCAGAGTTATCCGCAACATCTAAGATGCTCTGCATCTGAATCATAACTTACTTCCACTTGAGAATTTAATAACGCAACAAAATAAACAACCTAAATAACAAAGTCAAAGAATAAAACTGATCATTTTCCAGCTTGTACCAGAATATACTCAAATGATCTGGAAAATTGGATTTCAAAATGAGAGGTAAGCACATACAACGTACATGAGGTACGTGAATATGCAAGTCCCTGGTATTTTCAAAAAGCAATTCTTCAAATCATTTTAGTATACTTTTTTAATAAGTAGGTTTACAATATTTCTACTAAGAAAAAACCACAACAGACAAAAAACTGCACGGTAAAATCTATCATTAAAGTGATACCTTAACAGCCCCTAATACTATCCATGACTTAGTCTTAGATATAGGACGATTTTCAACTATACTAACCTTATCACCATCTTTATATGTATTTTCTGGATCATGAGCGGCATATTTTTTAGAAACTTTTACAATTTTTTTATACATAGGATGCTTAAACCTACGTTCCACTTTAACTGTAATAGTCTTATCAGTTTTTGAACTTACAACAACGCCCTGTAACACTCTTCTCGGCATTTCTCTATTCTCCAGTTTTTGATCTTATGGTTAACTCTGTATTAATACGAGCTATTGCTTTTTTTACAAAAGAAAACCTACTAGTATTTTCTAGCTCACCTAACGTTCTTTGAAACCTTAGATTAAAAAGTTCTTTTTTAAACAAAATTCTCTTTTTGTGAAGCTCTTCCACAGTCTGTCCAACTAATTCCTTTGCAGATAACCCCAAATTATTCATAACGCCTCACTATCCTTGTTCTTACAGGCAATTTGGCACTGGCAAGCTCAAGTGCCCTAGTAGCTACATCGTCTGTAACTCCTTCAACCTCAAACATAATTCTACCAGGCGATACCCTTACTGCAAAAAATTCAGTAGAGCCTTTCCCTTTACCCATTCTAACTTCCGCAGGCTTTTTTGATACAGGCAAATCAGGAAAAATTTTAATCCATAACCTCCCCTGCCTTTTCATACAACGAACAGCCGCCTTTCTTGCTGCTTCTATCTGCCTTGCAGTAACCCTTAAACCATCTAACGATTTCAAGCCAAAAGAACCAAAAGCTAGCATAGTACCAGATTTCGCCTTTGAGGATACTCTCCCCTTATGTGCTTTTCTAAATTTTTGTTTTTTTGGAGCTAACATTATCTTACTTCAAAATTAATTATGTTTCTTTCTATTTTCCACATGATCACCCCTATAGACCCAAATCTTTACACCTATAACTCCATAAGTTGTCATAGCTTCAGCAGTCGCATAGTCAATATCAGCCCTCAAAGTATGCAAAGGCACTCTACCTTCTCTATACCACTCTGTTCTTGCTATTTCAGCTCCAGCTAAACGCCCAGAACAAGCCACTTTTATACCTAACCCTCCTTGCTTAAAACAAGCTTGAATAGCGGTTTTCATAGCTTTTCTAAAAGACACTCTTTTTTCAAGCTGCACAGCAATCATTTGAGCAATAATACCAGCGTCTATATTAGGTTTCTTTACTTCATGTATGTTAATACATATTTCTTCTAAACCGGTAATTTTTTGGACATGTTTTTTTAATTTATCAATATCGTTACCACTTTTACCTATAATAACTCCAGGCTTTTTAGCAAAAATATTAATTATAACACTTTTATTAGAAGGTCTCTCTATTAGCACTCTACTAACTTGTGCTTGCACATAGTTTTTATTAATCAGATTTCTAACCTCTAAATCTTGAATAAAAAGAACTTTATAGTGCTTTTCAGCGTATAACACCGAATCCCAACCTTTAATTAATGTTGGACCAACTCTAAAGCCATGCGGATTAACTTTTTGCCCCATATTTTATTTCCCCTCAACTTCAGTAACTGTAATATATAAATTACTAAAAAATTTATTAATCCTTGTTGCTCTTCCTTTAGCTCTTGGCATAATTCTTTTCATCACCAATGCCTTACCTACCGTTGCAGAAGTAACAAACAACGCATCAATATCTAGACCAAAGTTATTCTCAGCATTAGCAATAGCAGACTGTAAACACTTTTTTACATCTTTAGCAATTCTTTTCGGAGAAAAGGTAAGCTGAACCATAGCTTCCGATACTTTCATATTCCTAATAGAAGTTGCAACCAAATTCAATTTTCTTGGACTCACTCTAAGAGACTTAGCAATTGCTGTAGTCGAACCTTTATTCACCTTTACCATATTTATTTTCTCTTAACTTTTTTATCTGCACCATGACCATGGAAAGTTCTAGTTGGAGAAAATTCACCTAATTTTTTACCAACCATTTCTTCGCTCACAGTAACAGGTATAAATTTATTTCCATTATGCACAGCAAATGTTATTCCAACAAAAAATGGTAAAATTGTTGACCTCCTAGACCAAGTCTGAATCATTTTTGATTTACCCGACTCAATCAACTTTTGTACTTTTTTTATCAGATAACCATCTACAAAAGGTCCTTTCCAAACTGAACGTGCCATAAATTACTACCTAATTATTTTCTTCTCTTAATAATAAACTTTGATGTAGACTTATTCTTACGGGTTTTCTTACCCTTAGTTGGGAAACCCCATGGAGTCACTGGATGACGACCACCAGAAGTTTTTCCTTCTCCACCACCATGTGGATGATCAACTGGATTCATTGCAACACCACGAACATGCGGTCTCCAACCTAACCATCTATTTCTTCCGGCCTTACCTAAATTTGTATTTTTTTGTTCAGGATTTGAAACAACCCCTATGGTAGCTTTACAATCTAACGGCACCAACCTAAACTCTCCAGAGCGAAGCTTGATTTGTGCATACCCCGAGTCCTTACCTACTAAATTAACTGAAGTCCCAGCAGATCTTGCAACCTGACCACCTTTGCCAATTTTCATTTCCACATTATGTAAAGTAGTACCAATAGGAATAGATTTCAAAGATAAACAATTTCCTACTTTTATATCAGCGTTATCGCTTGACACTATTCTATCTCCCACGACAAGCTTTTGTGGTGCTATAATATAAGAATACTCACCATCATCAAATTTAATCAAAGCAATGAAGGAAGTTCTATTAGGATCATACTCTATTCTTTCAACAGTAGCAAATATATCCTGTTTATTTCTTTTAAAATCAATTATACGATAAAGTCTCTTATGCCCCCCTCCTCTATGCCAAGAAGTGGTTCTGCCAAGATTATTTCTACCACCAGTTTTACATAAACCTTTAGTTAAAGGTTTGTGAGGTTTACCCTTCCAAAGTTCAGATTTATCAACCTGTATTAATTCTCTAAGAGATGGAGTAACTGGATTAAACTTTTTTAAAGCCATCTTATTTTATACCCCCGGTAAAATCAATAGTATAATCTTTTTCTAGCGTCACAATGGCTTTCTTTTTATCTGATTGTCTACCATTGACACCCTTGAATCTTTTTTTCTTACCTTTTACATTCATGATGTTAACCTTTTTAACCTTAACTTCAAAAATCTTCTCAATAGCCATCTTGATAGAAGCCTTCTCAGCACTATCAGCAACGTGAAAAGTAAACTTATTTTGTTCAGATAAAGTATTGCTCTTCTCAGTGATCACAGGATTCCTAATAAGATCATAATGTTTATAAGATTTCACTTCAACCTCTTTTCTAAAGCCTCTACAGCTTCTCTTGATAACAAAACATAGTCCTGGCGTATTATATCATAAACATTTGTACCAATCTGTGGTACCGAAATAGTGTTTGGAATATTTTGTACTGCCAAAGAAAAATTAGTATCAACTTCATTACCACTAACAATAAAATAACTCTTACCATGAAAATTATTTAATAATTTTGCAAGATTAGAAGTTTTTGACTCATCTAATTTTAAAGAATCTACTATTAGCAATTTTCCTTCAGTCAATTTTTCTGACAATGCATGTTTTAAACCAAGTTTTCTAACTTTCTTTGGTAATTTTGTAGCATGACTCCTTGGTACTGGACCGTGAGAAACCCCACCACCCCTCATTTGGACAGATCTCAAAGACCCTTGCCTTGCATTACCAGTACCTTTTTGTTTAAAAGGTTTTTTTGTAGTACCGGATACTTGCGATACTGTCTTTGTTTGATGTGTACCAGCCATAGTTTTTGCTCTTTGCCAATCAACAACAAGCTTGATAATATCTTGTCTAACAAAGTCTATGGCAAATACTTCATTATCTAAATCAACCTCACCAACAACTTCATTTTCAAGATTTAATAATTTAGCTTTCATATAGTTTATCCTGCAGCTGTAATGGTTTTCTTAATAACATCCTTAATGTAAACATAAGAGCCTTTCGAGCCTGGAACATTACCACTGACTATAATTATACCTTTTTCTATATCAGTATCGACTATTTTCAAGTTCTGAATAGTAACTCTTGTACTTCCCATGTGACCAGCCATCTTCTTATTCTTAAATACTTTACCGGGATCTTGCCTACCACCAGTAGAACCATGCGAACGGTGCGATACAGACACACCATGCGAAGCTTCAAGCCCTCTAAAATTATGCCTCTTCATACTACCAGCAAAACCTTTACCAATTGTAGTACCTACAACATCTATAAACTGTCCAACAACAAAATGATCCACATGTAATACAGAACCTACATCAAGAAAACAAACTTTTGAAATTCTAAATTCCTTTAATTTCTCCTTTGGGGCAACACTAGCATTAGCAAATACTTGCTTCATTGACTTTGTTACTTTAGATAATTTTTTATCCTTCACCCCAACAACCAAAGCATTATAACCATCCCTTTCTTGGGTCTTTTGTCCTACTACTTGACAATCTTCAACTTGCAGAAAAGTAACGGTAGATCTCTCACCCTTTTCATTAAAAATTGAACTCATACCAATTTTTTTAGCAATTAAACCGGTTCTCATTACTCAATACTCTCTAATTTAATCTCAACATCAACACCAGCAGGCAAATCAACTTTCTTTAAAGCATCGACAGTCTGAGGAGTTGGATAACTTATTATTAAAAGTCTTTTCTGAATTCTAATCTCAAATTGCTCCCTTGATTTTTTATTGACATGTGGAGATCTATTAATGGTAAATCTTTCAATTGTCCTTGGAAGCGGAATTGGACCAATTATGTCGGCACCAGTTCTTTTAACAGCCCCTACTATCTCTCTAGTACCCTGCTCAAGCGAACGGTGATCAAATGACTTTAGACGAATTTTAATTTTTTGATTATTTTTCATTAACTAAACCTTTTTATAAACAGCCCGACCATCCAGAATACACTTTTTTAATAGACTTGCTTAAATTTTTTGTAAACACAACTTAAAATAAGTCCAATTAAACGTATTTTGCCTAGCCACTAAAAAAATAATCATCCTAAATTATTTCAGGATGATTATTTCTATGTTATTTTATAATCTTTGATACTATACCAGCCCCTACCGTCTTACCGCCTTCACGTATAGCAAAACGTACACCTTCTTCCATAGCTATCGGAGAAATCAATGTAACATGCAAATTCGCATTATCACCAGGCATAACCATCGTTTTACCATCTTTCAAAATAATCTCTCCAGTCACGTCAGTTGTCCTAAAATAGAATTGTGGACGATATTTATCTGTAAACGCTGTATGACGACCACCTTCTTTAGTGGTAAGCACGTAAACCTCAGCTTCAAATTCAGTATGCGGAGTTATGCTCCCAGGTTTAGCTAATACTTGCCCTCTACACACCTCTTCTCTTTTGGTTCCACGTAGCAATATACCAACATTGTCACCAGCCTCACCTTGATCCAACATTTTCTTAAACATTTCCACACCAGTACAAGTAGTTTTTTGAGTATCTCTTATACCGACAATCTCCACTTCATCACCAACTTTTATTATACCTTTTTCAATTCTACCGGTAACAACCGTCCCTCTTCCAGCAATAGAAAATACATCTTCTATCGGCATTAATAATGGTTTATCTGTATCTCTCTTAGGTTGAGGTATATATTCATCAATAGCATTCATTAATTCTCTGATCGCAGCTTCACCTTCAGGTTTCCCTTCTAAAGCCTGCAAAGCCGACCCTCTGACAACTGGTATCTCATCTCCAGGAAAACTATACATTGAAAGAAGATCCCTGACTTCCATTTCTACTAAGTCAACTAACTCCGGATCATCAACCATATCAACTTTATTCAAGAAAACAACCATTGTAGGTACACCTACTTGCTTGGCAAGCACTATGTGCTCCCTAGTTTGAGGCATTGGACCATCACAAGCAGATACCACTAATATAGCACCATCCGTTTGAGAGGCACCGGTTATCATGTTCTTTACATAATCTGCGTGACCAGGACAATCAACGTGAGCATAATGCCTTTTTTTAGTTTTATATTCAACATGAGCAGTAGCAATAGTTATACCCCTTGTCTTCTCTTCAGGAGCAGCATCAATTTCATCATAGTTAGTAGCCTTCGCACCACCTTCTTTTGACAATACTAAAGTTATCGCAGCTGTTAAAGAAGTTTTTCCATGATCTACGTGCCCTATAGTACCTACATTACAATGGGGCAGATCCCTCTCAAATTTTACCTTTGCCATAATTCATTCTCCACAATTTAAGATTTAATACAAATTTAACATAAAAATAACAAATTTATCCAATTATCACCAATACTCTTGGAGCGGGTGATGGGAATCGAACCCACGTGACCAGCTTGGAAGGCTGGAGCTCTACCATTGAGCTACACCCGCATATTTCACCTAACCAATCTGTGGTGGAGGAAGAAGGATTCGAACCTTCGTACGCTCACGCGGGCAGATTTACAGTCTGCTGCCATTGACCACTCGGCCACTCCTCCAAAGAATTTACGCAAGTATTAAATAGCCTAATCAAACGTAAAGCACAATATAAAATTAGTGTAAGTGCCAATAAATCTTCTTCACCCTTTTCTTGAGTCTTCTAAATAAGCTAATATTAAACTTATATATATACTCAAATGATTTGGAGAATTGGATTTGAAAATGAGGGGCGAGCACACGCAACGTACATGAGTACGTGAGTATGCGAGTCCCTGATATTTTCAAAAAACAATTCTTCAAATCAGATAGAGTATACTCGATGCAAATCAATAAAAATAAAAGTATAGCTAAAATCTATACTAATAATTTCTATTAAAATTTTATTCACAGCAACTTAGAACGTTTATCTAGTTGTAACTTTCTATAATAAATAGTAGTTTGTGTCAAGAATAAATTACTCCAGGTTATAATAAGATGAGAAATAAATCTAAGATCTCTAAAGATTTCTACTACATATATGGTAAACATCCAGTATTTGCAGCACTAAGTAATCCAAAACGTCATATTCAAAGAGTTTTATGTACAGAAGATATTTTTAATTTGAACAAAAATTTAATATCTAATCATCAGTATGAGATTACCAACACAGATTCCTTAACACGTCTTCTTGGCTCAAATCATAATCATCAGGGAATATCCGCTAACGTTAAAAGCATTTTCTCTAATCATATTGAAGATATTGACATAACTACATCCAATTGCAAAGTTGCTATTTTAGATCAAGTAACCGATCCACAAAATATTGGTGCTATTATTCGTAGTGCAGCTTCTTTTGGCATCACAGCCATAATATTACCTACAGATAATGCCCCAGATGAAAATGCTACTATAGCGAAAACAGCTTCTGGAGCTTTGGAACTAGTGCAAATGGTTAAGGTCACTAATTTAAGATGGTCAATAGAATATCTAAAAAAACATGGATTTTGGATCATTGGTCTTGATGGTAACGCAAAGCAATCCTCAAATACCAAAATATTTTCAGATAAAATTGCAATAATACTTGGCTCTGAAGATAAAGGAATCAGACGTCTAGTTAAAGAAACGTGTGATCACCTAGTTAAAATACCAATTTCCAGTAAGGTAGAAAGCCTAAATGTTTCAAATGCTGCTGCAATATTGTTTTATTTGACTTCATTAAATCCAAAACATACGGATTAAGATAACACCTATCCCAAATAGCTCAATAGACCTCTTGCAAAACTCGCTTATGCTGAGGAATTTGAAGGAGACACGAAACGCAGAACCGCAGCGTACTCTAATGTACGTGAGGAGCAGAGTACCGGTATCACGCACAAATTACCAGCAGAAGTAGAGTTTTGCAAGAGGTCTAATGCATGTTAGTCTACATCTTCAACAGATTCTACCTCAGGAATGAAGTGTTTAAGCATTGACTCAATACCATTTTTTAAAGTAATACTCGAGCTAGGACAACCCTGACAAGAACCACGCAATTGTAATTTTACCACTCCATTTTCAAACCCTCGATATATTATATCGCCTCCATCCATAGCAACTGAAGGACGTACACGTGTTTCAATAATTTCTACAATCTGTTGTTCAATTTCAAACATCTCATCAAAATTATTTATGATAGATTTATCATTTTGCTCTTCAAAATTTTGTCCATCAAAAACACTAAAACCAGAAGTAAAATGATCCATAATAATCATCAAAATTTCAGGTTTTAAAACCAGCCAATCACTTTCTTCTTCCTTAGTAATAGTAATAAAGTCACTACCAAGAAATACAGATTTTATGTTATTTATACCGAATAATTGAACTACTAAACTGCTTTTACCTTTTGCCTCATCAAGATTACTAAAATGAACCGGTTGATTAGGGCTAATGGATATATTAGGGAAAAATTTTATCGCATTAGGATTAGGAGTAATTTCAGTTTGAATAAACATATACATCTTTCTTGATAAAAAATAAATGGTACCCGCGGCCAGACTTGAACTGGCAAGGGTTTGCACCCCACGGATTTTAAGTCCGTTATGTCTACCATTCCATCACGCGGGCAAGGGCAAGTTAGTTCAATCCTGACTGCTTACACAACTAACCACATTTGAGATAACTTGCTATTCCAAATTTATGTAGATTCTGTGAAGATTGCACAGACTAATAAAAAAAACATTAAAAAGCAAGTATTTTTATAAATTACTAGAATTATAAATTCAATTAATGTAAATTGCAGTAATAATTATCTAATTATAACTTAACAGATGTTAATTTAGATCAATAAGTATACTTGATGAAAATTAAAAATTGCGTTGTTGTCATTTAATATCTACGGCATTCACGTACTAATATGTAAGCGTATATCTAAAATTAGCAATTAATCTTAGTTTAATCTAATAATTGTAATCCCACCTTGTTTTAAAACCAATATCTTTAAATTTATAACTGCTGGTATGATATTGACATAATAGAAGTTTAAGGATATATTGTGCTCTTTCTAAAGATTTCACCACTTATTTTTAGGGTATTTTTATAAAAATAAACACACAATATCATCTAAGATCCACATGATATAAGGCACCCGTAACTCAATTGGATAGAGTATATGACTACGGATCATAAGGCTGGGGGTTCGACTCCCTCCGGGTGCGCCATCCTTCGATTTTGGTACATTTTACGAACATATCAAACGGTGAACGTAGCTTAAAGTCTAGCTTCCCGGCTTTTATTTCCAGGTTAACAAATACTAAATTTATCAATTTACGTTTTCCTTCGACAGTGGAACCTTTGAAGGCTTCTGCCGCTCCGGAAGGCAATTCTACTAAGTTGATTAGACATTCTGAAAATTTATCATCGGCATTGTCGTGACTTGCTATTTCGTTGACAATATTCTCACGTTTTTTGGTTAATTGCTGACGTTTTTCTTCATACACTTCTTTTGTCAGATCGCCATCTAAAAACAAATCTGTTAGCTTATCCATACGAGCTTTCATCTTTGTGTGTTCAGATTATAACTCAGATATACGGCTCTTATGGTAATCTTGTTCAATACTAGCTGAGCTTTTTATATAAGATATTACTTCTTTCAGTAACTCAGGCTCTAATCTTAGTGTTTCAAAAACCTTTTCTACTTCTTTTAATATTATTTCTTCTTTCACGTATATTGCCCTATTATTGTTATCTGGATCCCATGCTCGTAAATATGTCCATTCACCAACCTCACCATTACCGTAAGTTTTCTTTTTGGTATAAGCAGTATAGCTTAACCAGATAATATGGCGACATCAGCTAATGCTGCCCAAACTGCCTGAAAGAAATCAGAGAAATTACCAGCACTTTTCCTGCTCTGCTGCTTAATTTTAAACCAGTAAT
>JAIRUG010000012.1 GCA_031254535.1 Rickettsia sp. | reverse complement strand
TTACTGGTTTAAAATTAAGCAGCAGAGCAGGAAAAGTGCTGGTAATTTCTCTGATTTCTTTCAGGCAGTTTGGGCAGCATTAGCTGATGTCGCCATATTATCTGGTTAAGCTATACCATTGTCATTTGATTCGAAGACATTCTACAACTCTCTTTTTTTCTTTTTTTTCATTATACCATACCTATCTCTTCTTTCAACAGTCCCTTTATGTATTCTATTAATTCTTGGTAAGTTTGATCAAATATGCTAGAATTTTGCTGCTCATGATAATCACTGCTTAAAATTGGCATGTATTTCTGCCCAACAAAATATAAACCTGTTAATAAGTTGCCATCCGATATCAATAACATTCTCAAATGATTTGAAGATGTTAAAGTAATTGGTAAGTTTATATATCTATATATTTTGGTCATTTGTACTAAATATCCCCTGAAATCTTGGAAATATAGCTTCTGGCTGACTAATAGTACTACCTGGAGTTAAATTAAACTCCTTGGTTAAATGTTTAAACATTCTCTGACTTTCTGGTACACCAAGCTGATCAAGCATTTTACTAGCCGAATCAGGAATAAATGGCTGTAACATCACGGCAATATATCTTAGTGCTTCAAGTAGCGTATACAACACCTTACCCATTCTTATAGGATCAGTTTTTTTTAACTGCCAAGGAGCTTCTCGGTCTATGTAAATATTTGCTTCTTCAGTTAAAGTAATGATATTTTCTAACACTGAGTTAATATCAAATCTATCCATAAATATTAAATTTTCTGATATAATTTGTTGTGATGTTTTAATTAAAAATGATTCATAAATGCCATTGATAGATTCTTGGTTAATTAATGGAATTTTTGCATCACTATTCTTATAAACAAAGGCTAGGGTTCTCTGCAACAAATTACCAATTTTATTAGATAGTTCACTATTGGTTCTATAAATCAAACCACTTCGAGAATAATTCCCATCTGAGCTAAATATTATCTCTCTCATCAAATAATATCTAACTGGATCTAAACCAAATTCTTTTATCAATTGAAGTGGATCAATTACATTCCCTATAGATTTCGATATTTTTTGCCCCTCATTAATCCACCACCCATGTGCCATAATACATTTTGGCAGTGGTAGCCCCGCTGCCATCAGAAATGCTGGCCAGTATACTGCATGAAAACGTAATATATCTTTACCAACTACATGCACATCAGCTGGCCAAAATTTATTATATTGGCTTGTATCATTTGGGTATCCTAAAGCCGAAATATAGTTTGTTAACGCATCAAGCCATACATATATTACGTGCTGTTCATCATTTGGTACCTTAACCCCCCACTTAAAACTAGAGCGTGATATAGATAAATCATGCAGTTCTGATTTAACAAAGCTAATAACTTCATTACGTCTAGTATTTGGTCTAATAAAATCAGGATTGGCATCGTAAAAATCCAATAATTTATCTTGCCATTTTGATAAGGCAAAAAAATAACTTGGCTCTTCAAGCCATTCAACAGGAGACTGAGTCGGAGCCAATCCGTCTGCTATTAATTCTGATTCATTAAAAAACATTTCATCACGCATAGAATACCAGCCTTTATAGCTACCCAGGTAAATATCACCATTATCAAGCAATTTTTGCCACAAACTAATTACCGCTTGTTTATGTCTAGCTTCTGTAGTTCTAATAAAATCATTATTAGAGATGTTCATTGAGTACATTAATGTACGAAAAGTTTCAGATACTGTATCAGTAAATATTTGCGGTTCAACATTTTTGGCAATAGCCGATTTTTCTACCTTCTGACCATGTTCATCAGTACCTGTTAAAAACATCACATCTTTACCTGATAAACGCATAAATCTTGCTATTACATCAGATGCAACACTTGTATAAGCATGCCCTATGTGAGGTATATCATTGACATAATAAATTGGTGTAGTAATGTAATATGTGTTTTTCATAATGGTCAATTATTGGAAGCAAAATAGTATATTTACTATAGTGATTTTTGCTAAACTAGTATACTATAAAAATAGTTAGAATAATTTATTAAAGTAGGGAAAGTTATATGAAATATTATACATTGTTAGAGCAAGAATTAGAGCAAATCTTTCAAATTAATAACGTGATTAGTATACTTTATTGGGATATCGCAGTAAACATTCCACAAGGATCGATTGATAGTAGAACAAACGAAATATCACTGTTATCTTCCATGGCACATTCTAGATTACAGTCAATAGAACTCGATGAATTAGTAGAACATGTTTCTGAAAACCCAAATATACTGGATGTTTGGCAGTTAGCAAATTTACAAGAAACAAAAAGACGGATCGTAGAATCTAACTGCATAGATGATGATTTAAGGAAAAAATATGTTACTGCTAGTGCAAAATGTGAGTTAATCTGGCGAAATGCTAAAAAGAATAATGACTACCTGTCACTTAAACCTTACCTACAAACAATATTAGATTGTGTACAAGAAATGGCGAAATCTAAAGCTAAAACACTAAATTGTACAATATATGATGCTTTACTTGACACATATGACCCTGATCGTAAACTAGATGAAATTAAAGTAATTTTTAATAATATCAAAAAAACCATACCGCAATTAATTAGTCAGGTAATAGAAAAACAAAGCAGAGAACATGTTCTACCTATAGTTGACACTATTAATAAAGAACAACAAAAACTAATTGCCAAAAGGCTTATGGCAATAATGGAGTTTGATTGCACTAAAGGTAGACTAGATGAATCAGCCCATCCATTTTGCCAAGGCACTCCTGATGATATTAGATTAACTAATAGATATGATGAGTGTAATTTTATTTCAGGAATCATGGGAATTATACATGAAACAGGTCATGCTCTATATGAACAAAATTTGCCTAGCAAATATAAAAATCAACCCGTGGGTAAAGCTAAGGGTATGGCTGTCCACGAAAGTCAGGCTCTATTTATGGAAATGCAAGTAGGCAGATCAAGAGAATTCTGTGAATTTCTATCAATGCTACTTAAGGACGAATTCGGATTTAAAGGACAAGAATATTCTGGGGAGAATCTTTACAAATTAATGACCAGAGTAAAACCTAGTTTTATTAGAGTAGACGCAGATGAAGTTACTTACCCAATACATGTAATAGTTAGATTTGAATTAGAAGAATTATTAATTAGCGGAGATCTAACTTTGAATGATTTGCCATATTATTGGAATAATAAGATGCAAGAATATTTAGGAATTACTCCACCAACAGATACAGTTGGATGCTTACAAGATATACATTGGCCTATGGGAAGTTTTGGTTATTTCCCATCTTATACTAACGGAGCAATTATTGCTTCAATGCTTATGAAAAAAGCACAAGAAGTTAATCACAATATAAAAAAGGAAATAACAAGAGGAGAATTCAACAATATAAATCAATTCTTGAATAATAATCTTAGAAGCTATGGATCCCTAAAAAGTACCGGAAAATTAATTAAAGACGCTACTGGTGAAGATCAAATTCAATCAGAAATATTTTTAAACTATCTCAAACAAAAATATTTATATTAATGCATCTATATTGAATTTACTAAATTCAAAAAACAAATTTAGAGAGCTCAATATGATTGACTCACTGGCAAGTTGATATAATATAAATTAAAACTTATAAAGGATATTGTTATGTTGACAAACTACTCATGTCTAAAAGGAGTCGTATCACAGGATTTAGAAGATCGTACAAAACACACAGAAACTCATCATAATCTTATAGTACAAGCTAACAAATTAGAATATCAAGTAAATATAGATACCCAGTCAGATTCTAGAGCTAATGTTAAATTGTTCTATATCGATCATTTTAGTAACGAGTTATTAACTAATTTAGATAAACTAGGAGATGAAGGATTATTTAGCTTGGATCAGTTAACTCACGCTTATAGACTTGATTATCTCCGTAGTGGAATTTTTCAAATAGATTATTTAAAAAATATGCAACCGAAATCATGGCAAGAGATATCAATTTTGCTAGACACACATATTACATGTGGTACAAAAATATGTATTTTAGGTAAATCTTATGCTGATACTGAAACCAGGTCAGTAACACCTTATGGTTTACAACTAAGGCAGACACATAACCAACTACCCCCTAGAGGTATACATGATATACATCTTAATCAGGGGTACTATGAACCATACAGTAAAGATAATGGTATTTATCAAGATGGGGCTATATTTATAGAAACCCCTAATAATACATTCAAAGCTTTTTTCTTTATTTTTGTAGGACAATCTTTAGATACTGATGATGAAGGTAATCCTCTTGATATAGCCTAGCGTCATTGCAAGAAGGTGTAGCCGACGAAGCAATCCAAATTTAATTTTCCTGGATTGCATCAATGCTACTAAAGTAGCTCCTCGCTAATAGACGTTTTAATTGGCAACTCGCATTAATATAGGTAGAAAAAGAAAAATTTATATGAAAAATTATAGGATTGAAACCGATTCATTTGGAGAAATTAAAGTAGACGATCAGTCTTACTGGGGAGCAGGAACTCAAAGGTCTATTGAGAATTTTAAGATAGGCAATCAAAAGATGCCTATTCAGTTGATTAAGGCACTAGCAATTTTAAAAAAATGTGCGGCAAAAGTCAATAAAGAGTTAGGTGATCTTAAGCCTGACATAGCAGAAGCAATAGATCAAGCGACCACTAGAATATTAGATGGGGAATTTGATGATCAATTTCCTTTGGTAGTATGGCAAACTGGTTCTGGTACTCAGACCAATATGAATATCAATGAGGTAATAGCCTCTATTGGTAATCAACAATTAGTAGGCAAGAAGGGGGGTAAGTCGCCAATTCACCCAAATGATCATGTAAATATGGCACAATCATCCAATGACTCATTTCCAACTGCTATGCATATAGCAACTGTACTCGCTAGTAAACAACAATTAATTCCAGCATTAACTAATTTGCATTCGGCACTAAATACCAAAGCTACATCTTGGAATAACATAGTTAAGATAGGACGTACTCATTTGCAGGATGCCACACCAATAACGCTCGGGCAAGAATTCTCTGGTTATGTAACACAAATAGCATATGCCATAGAACGAGTTGAGGAATCACTCAAAAGAGTATATTTTTTGGCACAAGGCGGAACTGCAGTAGGTACTGGTATTAATTGCCGTAAGGAATTTGCTGCAAAATTCTCTGATCAAGTTGCTGCATATACCAATTATCCTTTCAAAAGTGCTGCTAATAAATTTGAGGCATTAGCTACTCATGACGCATTAGTAGAATTTTCTGGTACCCTAAATACTATAGCAGGAAGTTTAATGAAAATTGCCAATGACATTAGGTTATTGGGATCGGGACCAAGATGTGGTTTTGGTGAATTACATTTACCGGAAAATGAGCCTGGTTCTTCAATTATGCCAGGTAAGGTTAACCCAACACAAATTGAAGCATTAACTATGGTTTGTGTGCAGGTTATGGGAAATAATCTTGCAGTAACTATAGCCGGATCAAACGGTCATCTTGAGCTAAATACCTTTAAGCCTGTTATAATCTATAATATTTTGCAGTCAATAGAGTTAATTTCTTCTAGCATAAATAGTTTTGTTACCCATTGTATTGAAGGTCTAGAGCCAAATATAGAACGTATTAATAAGCTGAGAGAGCAATCTCTAATGTTAGTAACAGCATTAAATCCACATATAGGTTATGATAATGCGGCAAAAGTTGCAAAAAAAGCCTATCAAGAAGGTATAACTTTAAGAGAAGCTGCTATAAAATTAAAATTTTTATCAGGTGATGAGTTTGACAGCTTAGTGGTAGCAAAAAATATGGTATAATTAGACTGATACCCTAATGAAATCTATTTTATGCTAGAAATTTTCAGATTCTTTATTATACTAAAGACAACTTAATTTAACAGGTAAAATATTATTATGGCTTTACATCTCAAAGCACCAGAAAATATAATTCTTAAACCAATTATCACAGTATTTGGTGTTGGAGGAGCTGGTGGTAATGCAATAAATAATATGCTACTTGCCAAATTACAAGGAGCAAACTTTGTTGTCGCTAATACTGACGCACAATCACTCGAACATTCTTTATGTGACAATAAAATACAGCTAGGGGTTGCTATTACTAAAGGTCTTGGAGCTGGGGCGTCTCCAGAAATAGGTGCTTTAGCGGCTGAAGAATCAGCTGACGAGATTAAGGGACATTTAGAAGGTAGCAATATGGTGTTTATCACCGCAGGTATGGGTGGAGGAACTGGTACAGGGGCTTCTCCGGTTGTGGCAAAGATCGCTAAGGAACTAGGAATTCTTACCGTCGGAGTGGTCACTAAGCCTTTTCATTTTGAAGGAAAACATAGAATTAAAACTGCTGAACAAGGTTTACTAGATCTACAAAGATTTGTTGATACTTTGATAGTAATACCTAATCAAAATTTATTTCGTATAGCAAATGAGAGTACTACCTTTGCCGATGCCTTCAAAATGGCAGATGATGTGTTACATGCCGGAGTTAGAGGAGTTACTGATTTAATGATCATGCCAGGTCTTATTAATCTAGATTTTGCCGACATTAGAACAGTGATGAGCGAAATGGGTAAAGCTATGATGGGTACAGGGGAAGCTTCTGGTGAGGATAGGGCTGTTAAGGCAGCTGAAGCAGCTATCTCTAATCCATTACTAGATCATAATTCAATGCGTGGTGCTAGAGGAGTGTTAATTAACATTACTGGTGGGGCAGATATGACCTTATTTGAGGTTGATAGTGCTGCTAATAGAATTAGAGAAGAAGTGGGAGATAGCGATGCTAATATTATTTTTGGTTCGACGTTTAATCAAGAATTAAATGGCATTATTCGAGTATCAGTAGTTGCTACTGGTATTGATGCTGATCAAGTCATAAGCAGCAAATCTCAACCTATTGAATCAGTAACTAGTAGTTCTGCAAGCTGTGAACAGGTAGCTAATAACCCTAATTTAACAGAGACAATCATTTTAGAAGAAATCCCAGATTTTACTCAATATGCCGGTGAGAAGGCTAATTTAGTGGATTCTGAAATACAACCTTTAAATTTAAGCGTCCAAGCAACATCAGTTAATATACCAAATCAGTCAACTATAAGTAGTAAGGATGCCAAATCATCTTTACTCAATAGAATGTGGAATTCACTAAGATCCAATACTACTCAAAATCAGGAACAAATAAAAAAGCATACTCCTCCAATTTCTCAGAAAAATGATATAGAAGTTGATATCCATGATATCCCAGCTTTTTTAAGGAAACCGAAATAAACTTTATGCATAAGTCAATCTAGTTGGTGATTTTTATGAAAACAATCTTGGTACTATATAACTGTGTAACATTAGATCTTTACTTGTAAGATTAATGTAACCTTTATCGCCTAATCCCTCATCCCACTGAAGTAAACCTAGATTTTTATAGTATATTGCCTTTTGTATATAGCTTAACCAGATAATATGGCGACATCAGCTAATGCTGCCCAAACTGCCTGAAAGAAATCAGAGAAATTACCAGCACTTTTCCTGCTCTGCTGCTTAATTTTAAACCAGTAATG
>JAIRUG010000010.1 GCA_031254535.1 Rickettsia sp. | reverse complement strand
ATTACTGGTTTAAAATTAAGCAGCAGAGCAGGAAAAGTGCTGGTAATTTCTCTGATTTCTTTCAGGCAGTTTGGGCAGCATTAGCTGATGTCGCCATATTATCTGGTTAAGCTATATATACAACCCAAACGTCATTGCGAGACCATGTAATGGTCGAAGCAATCCATTTCTATTCACTTTCCTGGATTGCTTCGTCGCTACTAAAGTAGCTCCTCGCAATGACATTGGGGTAAAAGTATTTCCTCTTCTAACTTTCTATAGCTGTGGTCTTATGACCTCCTCGCAATGACGAGTTATAAGTGCGTACGTCATTGCGAAGCTACTTTAGTAGCATTGATGCAATCCAAGAAGAGTAACGCTAGTCAGGTTAGCTATAGTAGTGATTATTATACAATTTTGTAGCTAATAATTAACAATTTATGTCATCTATTACTTGATCTTTTTTGATAAAGTCATTACTATAAATTAAGTAAAATGTAGTATTTTATATAAATCTATATAGAGGGTTGTTTTATGGCTAGAAAAATTTCTATAACCAAAGATGCAGGGAGTCATATGTCTCCCTCTACGAGTTCTATAGGCACAATGCTTGCTCTCCAAGGTGGTGGGGTCAAGGGACTTATGCAGTTGAAGATGCTTGCAGAAATGGAGAGCAAAACGGGTATGCCTATATCTAAAATATTTCAAACTTCTACCGGTACTAGCGTTGGTGGATTAATTGCAGTCTTATTAGCAATCCCTAAAGAACCTGGATCAACAGAACCGCGTTTTTCAGCGGCAGAAGCTTTAAAACTATTTGAAGATAGTGCAGCTGATATTTTCCCACAACATTGGTATCATGTAGGAAAAATTGGTCAAATATTTAGCCATAAATATAGCCAAAAACCTCTTAAGGTACTATTAGACAAATATTTAGGTGATATGGAACTTGGGGATCTTCTAGGTCGTGTTCTTATAACTACTTTTGACGTAACTGGAGAAGATTCTATTAAGATTTTTGATAGTTATAATTCTCCTGGTATTAAAGCAAAAGATGTAGTTCTCGCTACTACGGCAGCTCCTACCTATTTTAAAAGTGTGAAGTTTGAGGATGAGAACGGTGTAAATCGTGTTCTTGTTGATGGGGGGGTAGGTTATAATCGTCCAGCGGCAGAAGCTATAAAATACCTTAAAGATGGGTTAAATCGTGACCAACAAGGAGAAATGTTAGATAACATGATGCTTGTTACCCTTAATTTTGAATCGTCTTATGAAAAAAAAGAACCACTACCACCTCACCTTGATGGTATATTACCTCAGCTAGGTAATGGGCTAGTGAACGACATAATGAAAGCTGCTCAAAGAGCTGCTACAGAAGAAGTTAAACGAGACCTAGCAGAGGATGGGCAATTTACAGAATTATTACTTCCTGTGCCAAAAGGGTCTAAGAAATTAGATAATTCTAAGCCAGAGAATATGGTTAAATTAAAAAAGGCTGCTGACCAATATATAAAAGATAATGAAGAGTTGATTGAACAGCTATGTGCAACATTGGTTAAGAATACCAATGCTAGGGAGGAGAGCTCAAAACTTCAGGAGCAACAAATCAGTATTGAGGAGTTTAATGTTTCTAGCGAGAGTGGTAAAACGAGTGATAATATTGACAAGAAAGGACAAGATAAGAACACTGTTAATACCCACGTAATATCGGAAGAATTTGAGGCAAAACTAGCGATAAACTTAAGTGAGCAGCAAGTTGGAATTCTACAAGAAGGTTTGATGAAATTAACTCCCAAGGAATATGATGTTCTACAAGCATTCTTAAAAGGATTAAATGACGTACAGCTTGTAGCTTTGTCCAAGCATCTTCCTTTAATTGCTGATGGTAATTTTGCAAATACCAGCATATCTGAATTTACCACTTTTCAGAATAAATTTCTTAAATTTTTTAGTTCAATGTTTGAGCATGAAGATAATATTATTAATGATACTATTCTTAACTGTGCTCAAGAATACCATGAAGAAGTGGGTTGTGATGGAAGGGGCTCAGAGTCGGCACATCATGTTGATATGGTGTATTAATTGAGTTGTAGTATAGATTCTCATCGCAGCTACAGCTAACCCGATTAGCATTTAGCCATAGTAAACTGACGCTATTAGCGAGGAGGCAAAAGCCGACGAAGCAATCCATTTTTGGTTACTTTTATGGATTGCCACGACCACTACGTGGTCTCGCAATGACGTATATGCAACCCAAGCGTCATTGCGAGGAGTGCAGGAACCACACGACGAAGCAATCCACTCCTAATCACTTTTCTGAATTGCTTCGTCGCTACTAAAGTTGCTTCTCACTAATAGACGAGTTATAATGCATACGTCATTGCGAGCGAACGTACGTGAGCATGGCAATCCATGAAGCTTGTATGGGATTGCTTCGTCGGCTACGCCTCCTCGCAATGACCTTTTAATTGGCAACTCGCGTTAATTAGAACTGCTGGGCAGCAGAAGACTATTCTTGATATTTACAGAAGATAGCGTAGAATAATCAAGCAATAAATTGCTTATGAGTTTAATTATGTTACATGGGTCTATTAAAAATAAGAGTGTTATTTCTTTAGGAGAAAAACAACATCCATTCCATCTTGTTGCTCCAAGTCCTTGGCCAATTCTGACTTCATTTGCCTTATTGCTTTTAGCTAGCGGCAGCATAATGTTTATGCATGAATATAGATTTGGTGCATATGTTTTTGGAGTTGGTATTCTTTCAGTGGTTTTTTGTATATATTCCTGGTGGAGTGATGTAATTAAAGAGGGGTTAATTGAAAAACACCATACTGAGCCAGTAAGAGTTGGTTTAAGGATAGGTATGGCACTATTTATCTTGTCAGAGATAATGTTTTTTGCTGTATTTTTCGGATCATTTTTTAAAGCAAGTCTTTTCCCTGTAGGAATGCTAGATGGTGTATGGGTAGTAAAGCCTGGTATATGGCCTCCTGCATCTATCCAAACATTTGACCCGTTTGACATTCCTTTTATTAATACATTGATTCTTTTATTATCTGGTACAACAGTAACATGGGTACATTATGCTCTTGAGGAAAATAATCAGAAAGATTGTGTGACCGCTCTTGGTTTTACCATAATACTTGGTATATTTTTTAGTTTAATGCAAGCTTACGAATATCATCATACAACTTTTAAATTTAAAGATGGTATCTATTCTTCTAATTTTTATTTAGCAACAGGCTTTCATGGAGCTCACGTAATAATTGGTACTATATTTTTAAGCGTTTGTTATTATAGAGCACGGCGAGGTGATTTTGTTCAAGGCAATGGTCATTTAGGTTTTGAATTTGCCGCTTGGTACTGGCATTTTGTTGATGTAGTATGGTTGTTTTTATTCACTTTTGTATATGTTCTTGGAAAATAAATTTAAAATTAGTTGATTTGTAAAATTGTGACCAAAACACCACGCAAGCCTTTATTCTCCAGCAATTATTCAACTAGATTGCAACTATTCTTAGATTAATCCTTGAATTGTAAAAAGCTACCATATAGAATCAGCTGCATGTTTAATAATTCGTTAATGAGGTAAAACATGAATATTTATAGCCCCTATTCTGAACAGTCTGATAATAACTTTGTTTGGCGTTTGCTGTTTGTTCTTTGCAGTGTTGCTCTGATTATTGTAGCATCGGATGCTTTTGCTGCTACTGGTAGTGAGGATCCTGTAGGTAAAGTGTTGTGTAACATGATTTTAGTATTTCGTGGTAATACAGCTCGTGGTATAGCAGTTATTGGTATAGTTGTTCTAGGAATTCAAACTCTTAGAGGACAATTAAAATGGGAAATTGCACTGGTCACTGTAACTGGTGTTATAATATTATTTAAGGCTCCGGATATTATAGGCATAGTGGCTGGTGCAACCGATACAACATGCGGTATTACATCTATTACATAAATAAAACCGTATCATTCTATAGTAAATCAAAATGTGTCATTCCCTCATAATTCTGCTAGTGTCTGAATTAAGTTGGAATGACACAGAATATGGGACCGTTGAAAGATAAAAATTTGCTCTAATTTCAAAAAAAAGAAACAAAATCTTTTGTCTAAAAAATTACAAAAAAAATCATCAACTCTGATATACTCAATTAACCTGAAGAGTTGCAGAAATGGTTAACGGTAATAGTTTGGAAATTATCATTTATTAAGGTATGTAACCTATCTTTATAATCGCCGATGTTGCTAAAAAATTTGTTTATTGCTTCCGAAAATTGTTCGAAATTATGATAAAATTTATTAGTAGTTGTAATACTGTGCATAAACTTCCATAAT
>JAIRUG010000009.1 GCA_031254535.1 Rickettsia sp. | reverse complement strand
GCGTTAACTAACTGATTTAGACTTACCATTGTCATTTGATTCGAAAACATTCTACAACTCTCTTTTTTTCTTTTTTTTCATTATACCATACCTATTTCTTCTTTCAACAGTCCCATTATATTGTTTTTGCAATTCATTTCGATTACCAAATTTTTTTATTCTCCATAACTGTTCTTGTTTTAGTTTTTCCAATTCACCACTGGCTTTATTGATAGCATACTCTGTTGCCTTTATTTCATTTTTAAGGTGATATAGGTGTGGGTGAGATAGCTGTCCTATTTCTTTATTAAGTCCTACTGCTAAAACATTAGATACATCAAACTTTTGCAATAAGAAAAATAAAAACTACATATCTTTTTACTAAATATCTATTAACAAAACCATTTTGTAGCATGCTAAATACAACCATTCTATTACTTACTAATTAATTTATTTGTTAAAAATTAATTAATATTAATATAATTGTCATAGCGAAACAAAGTAAAAAGTACATTTATAGTTCTATTCTTAGGAAATTAAGTTGTTGTATGTTGTAAAAAATCATAATTATAGATTAAAACTATATCCTCAATAGAAATACGACTAATAAAACTAAGAATTACAAGAAGCAGGGAAAGTGGAGAAAAAATACTAAATGATATAACTTAAGTTTGACATAAGAAAGTATTTGAAAAGAAACTGTAAGGCATGATAATATCCTCTAAATATAACAGTAAAATTGGAGAATGTATTTATGTCTTACCTTACTGAAATTTTATACATAATTGATGATTTTGCAAGCATTTTGATACAAAACAAAAGAAATATATATATAGTCAATTAACTTGAATTGGCAACGTTATAAATCTGATTAGTATTTAGCCTTAGGGTCTATTAGCGAGGAGCCACCTTAGCGGTGATGAAGCAATCCAATTTAATGAATAATGGATTGCTTCGCTCACATACGTTCGCTCGCAATGACGTGTTTTAGATTTATCTACAACGTCATTGCGAGGAGCCGAAGGCGACGAAGCAATCCATCTCTGGTCACTTTTTTGGATTACTTCGTTTCCACTGAAGTGGCTCCTCGCTAATAAACATTAGTTTACTATGGATAAAGGCTAATCAAGGGAACTATGCCACACGCTCTTCTTCTTGTGTTAAAAATTCCTCAAGCTTTTCTCTTGTATAATCTCTCTCTTCTAAGATTACTTCATTATCAAAAATATGTTGTACTGTTTTTTCTTCTAATAACGGACCTTTTAAGTGCTCAATAGCTCCAGGGTTTTCTTGGTAAAATTTTAATATGGCTGTTTCTTGACCTGGAAACCTCTTTGCTTGAGCCATAATAGCACTTTTAATATCATTCTGTTCGATACGCAGATTCTTAACTTGCATGTATTCAGATAACATCAGACCTACTCTAACACGACGTAAGGCTAGCTTATTATAGTACTCACTAATTTCTGCTTCTGACTTATCTTTAAATATCGAATCTGAGTCGTTACTTTTCTCCGTTTGAGATTTTAAAATACTTATTTCCTGAGCTATTAAAAATTTGGGAACATTAAACGTTAATAGCTTTTCTAATTGATCAAATAAGCTCATTTTCATTACAGTGCGTATAGGCTCACTATATTCATTTGCCATATTTTTAGAAACATTATCACGCAGCTCTTTTAGTGTTTTACAATTAAATTTCTTAGCAAGTTCATCATCAATGACTACCTCATCAGCAGAATGTACTGCCTTTACCTGAACAATAAATTTAGCTGGCTGATCTGCGACTTGTTCCATATGATATTCTTTCGGAAATGTAACATTAACTTCTACCTCATCTCCAGTTTTACTGCCAATAAGCTGTTCTTCAAACCCATCAATAAAAGCTCCACTACCAATTACTAACTTATAATCTGTAACCTTACTGCCTTCAAAAGT
Organism: Rickettsia sp.; assembly: GCA_031254535.1. Taxonomy (GTDB): domain Bacteria; phylum Pseudomonadota; class Alphaproteobacteria; order Rickettsiales; family Rickettsiaceae; genus Tisiphia. The sequence continues at coordinate 4,306 of JAIRUG010000009.1, read as the reverse complement.
CTCATTATTAACATAACCAATCGCATCAATAGTAACTTCCTGCCCTTTTTTTACTTTTCCTTTATTTTCTTTAGTATAATTTTTTGATACAGATGCAAGTTTATCTATTTGCTTATTAATATCCTCTTCCTCAATTACTAATTTTGGATAAGTGATTTTCATTTTTTTAAAATCTGGTAATTCAATATTAGGTAGTAGCTCAAATTTTAGAGTAAATGCTAGATCCTCATTCTCTTTATTACATAAATTTTCTAACTGTGGATCACCTACTGTTTTTAGTTTATGATCTTTAATAATATGCTGTACTGCGTGATTAATTTCATGACTTACCACATCAGACCTAACAGACTGCTTATATTTTTTATTAATAATGCTGGTTGGCACTTTCCCAGCACGGAATCCATTAAGTTTAACTTTTTTTGATAAACTATCTAATTCTTTTTGCACTTCATTGGCAATTTTAGAAGAAGGAAGGACTACTTTCACTTCAAAATTTAGATCTTCATTTTTAAGTTCTGTGACTTGCATACTAAAAAACTCGTTAGCAATATTAAAATATCATGCAAAAACTTGAAAAACTGCTAAATCACTCCAATTTTTGCGTTATTAATTTAGTGGTGCGGATGGAGGGACTTGAACCCCCACGCCTTGCGGCGCTAGAACCTAAATCTAGTACGTCTCCCAATTTCGTCACACCCGCATAGTGTATCTTGACTATTTATAGTGAATTAACCTGAATTAGTGCCGAATAAGCATCCATCGTGCTGTCATTGCGAGGAAGCATAGCCGACGAAGCAACCCATTTTCAATCGTTTTTTTGGATTGCTTCGTTGCCACTAAAGTGGCTCCTCGCAATGACGCCAAGGCTAAATACTAATCGGATTTATAACGTTGCCAATTCAAGTTAATTGACTATATCAACTAGTCTCAGCTAAAAATTTTGTCAGACAGTCATAATACACATGATACAAGTTTTGTAAATCGCTAACTTTTGTATATTCATTAATTTTATGAGCTGTCTCAGACAATAAGCCAAATTCCACAACAGGACAATAATTTTTAATAAACCTCGCATCAGAAGTACCACCACTAGTAGATAATTTTGTAGATATTTGAGTTGTATCAGATACTACTTGAACAAAATCAGCAATTAGCCCTACTGGTTCTTGGATAAAACAATCAGCTGAAGTTACACTATTTAATTCATATTTAAACTTGTATTTAGTACAATATTTATTAATTATCTGATCTATCAAGTCTATTATGCTAGATGACGAATGAAGATCATTAAAACGAACATTAAATTTTGTTGTAACTTTTCCAGGGATTACATTAGTGGTATCATTACCTACATCAATAGATGTAATTTCTAAATTTGACTGTTGAAAAAATTTACTCCCTTCATCTAATCGATAATTAACCAATTCATTAAGTATTTGAACTAAAGGAGAAATTGGATTATTGGCTTGTAATGGATACGCTACATGCCCAGCTGTACCATATAGAGCTAAGTTAAAGTTAATACTTCCACGTCTACCAATTTTTACAGTATCGCCTACTTGATGCTCATTTGTTGGTTCACCTACAATGGCAAGATCGATCAAATTATTACCACCTCGATGCAAATATTTTAACATTTCTACAGTACCATATTTACCACTTCCTTCCTCATTACTAGTAATTAGAAAACTAATTGAACCATGAGGAGTTTGAATATACTTAATGAACTGTAGGCTAGCAGCTAAAAAACATGCTATCGCTCCTTTCATATCCACAGTTCCCCTGCCATAAATTTTATTACCCACGCTACTTGCTATAAAAGGGTCATTAAGCCATAATGCTCTATCACCTGTTGGCACAACATCAACATGTCCAGCAAAACAAATATTAGGACGAGTAGTACCATAAACAGCATAAAGGTTGGTTACTTTATAATTATCTTCACCAAATATTTTGATTTCAGTCTTAAAGCCATTTTCTTCTAATAAGTTACTAATATATTCAATACAACCGTTACTTTTAGGAGTTACTGATTGAAAAGTAATTAACTTCTCGAGAAGGTATAGATACATATTCCAACTCCTTTTGATATTCTATTCTCGAACAACCAAAACAGATACCCCGGAATGTCGCACAATCTTGGACGCATTGGGTCCTAACATATAATCTCTAAGTTGTGGTCGTACTGCTGAAATAATAATTAAATCAGCTTTCACTTCATTGGCATATTGTATTATTTCATCATAAACTGCCCCTCGACCAATATGCAATTCAACTTCGATCTCTTCCGGTACATATTGTCTAATTAGTTCTGTTACTTGTACCCGATATTTTTCTTTTTGATCCTTTGCCCAACTTTTAGGCAAATAATCCTCAACCATTTTCATACCAAAATCCGAGATGATATAAAGAAAATGTAATTTGGCACTAAAGATAGTAGCAAAACTTAAAGCCTTCGGTAATATCACCTTAATTGATTGTTTATCCGACAAATCTAACGGTATTATTATATTTTTAAACACAATTAACAACTACTCCGATGTTATCTATTTACTTACCTTACGCTTTTAGATTTACCTACGACGTCATTGCGAGGAGACCGTAAGGTCGACGAAGCAATCCATATGATAAGTTTCATGGATTGCTTCGCTCACATACGTTCGCTCGCAATGACGTGTTTTAGATTTATCTATTCCTTACTGCTGGATGTTTTGGCAAAATAAAATTATTAGTATCAGCAAAATGATTAATATCGATATTATATAACATATAATTAGAATGTTTAAAATGTTTTACATTTTTATGAAACATTCCAATAAATTTATCCAATAATTTAGCATCCATACTACTATTAGTAACTAAAATTGCCGTTACTGCCACTGTATTCAGATCTGCAGTGATGCCAGGATATAACCTTTTATCCAGCCATCCCTTATGAAAAGCTTTATTAGTGGCTAGTAATTGTTCAATTTTATCATTTTCCATAGGTATAAAATCAACCCCACAGCTATTAGCAGTAAACCCCACTAAAGCATTAGGATGACCTAGCGTCATGATCATCACATCAATTTTACCATTACAAAATTGTTTTATTGACTCTTCATAACTAATCTCATCAGCATCTATTGGTTCTTTGGTAAAATTATATAACTTTCTTATAGCATTATAGGTAATAGTATTACTAGAGAATGACAAGCCATTTGATATTCTCTTACCCTCAATATCTGAAAAAACCTTTATCTTATCTTTATCCTGTCCTTTTACCAAAACAGTAAAAAGCTCGTCATATAAATTAAGTACCTGACGCATTTCTTGCATTTTCTCTGTATTGGCATAATGCCCAACAGCTTCAAAAGCTTCCAATGCTATATTGGATTGCACTAAAGCTAAATCTATCTTACCTGCTCTTAGCAAATTTAAATTTTCAACACCTCCATTGGTAGGTACTACTTTACAATTTACACTTTTATCAGCTAAAGTCATGGTTCTACACAAATCCAATCCGATAGAGTAATAACCTTTCAAAATGGAACCAGAACCAATTCTTACTGTTTTTTGTGAAGCAAAAACACAATTACTAGTAAAAAACAGACAAAAAACTGCAAATAAAACTCTGAAATTATTCATAAATATATATACACTATAATTAATTGACCACTAATAGTTTTCAAAGAAATAATTAAAAAATAATCTTCTCTATACCAAATTACCCTTACTACTATCGATAATCAAGATAATTGTTACAGTTCGTCTGTAAAAAATCCTATTCTATGGCTAACCCGACTAAATTCACAGGCGTCATTGCGAGGAGGCATGAGCCGACGAAGCAATCCAATTTAATGAATAATGGATTGCTTCGCTCACATACGTTCGCTCGCAATGACGCGTTAACGTCATTGCGTGTATAAAAAATTCCTATTCCTTATAATATTCTTCTCCAATTTCAATTTCAGCACGGTTATTTGACTTACGCCAATTATTGCTATCCCTAAGCGAGTAGATACAGCCACAATATTCTTGCTTATAAAAATTCTCACGTTTAGCTATTTCGTACATTCTACTACTCCCCCCTGATTTCCGCCAATTATAAGTCCAGTAAGTTATCCCATCGTAATGAGAGGCAGCTTTGACACCTGATTCATTAATTTGATTCATATCTTTCCAGTGGGAAATACCAAGAGAACTGGTGATATAGCTTAACCAGATAATATGGCGACATCAGCTAATGCTGCCCAAACTGCCTGAAAGAAATCAGAGAAATTACCAGCACTTTTCCTGCTCTGCTGCTTAATTTTAAACCAGTAAT
>JAIRUG010000008.1 GCA_031254535.1 Rickettsia sp. | reverse complement strand
ATTGCAATCTTTTAAAAATATCAGAGTTGATGATTTTTTTTGTAATTTTTTAGACAAAAGATTTTGTTTCTTTTTTTTGAAATTAGAGCAAATTTTTATCTTTCAACGGTCCCATTATCATAAACTTCAATTCTGTCTGGTATGGTAGGTAGGTCGAATAATTGTTGTATTTGTTGAAAAATTATTTGATTTTTAGCAAATTGTTTTAAATATTGATTAAGTGATAACTGGGCATTAAATTCAGCATTTTCCAGCAATCTTACATTCGAATACTTTGAAGAATTGGCTTCGTAAAACTTCGGGGCATTCGCGTACTCATGTATTAAATGTACACTCCGCTCGCTCACCTCTTGTTTTACGTTCCAACTCTCCAGATCGTTCGAGTATAATCTGATGTTAAATTTACTATTCCCACTCAACTGTCTAATAGCTTTGGTTACTAATTCTAGATCAATGATAGGATGATTTATAATTATCTCATCTGGAATTTGAGCAGTTTGATAGAACTGATTTATAAATTGTGTCAGTATTTCTGCTTTGTTGCTTTCCTCGGTGTGAATCGGGAAATACGGTATATTGCCGTAAGATTGACCAAATCTATAGACAAATAGTTGGATACAATAATAATTATTCTTTTCAGCAATAGCTATAACATCAGCACTTTTTATAGAACTACTGGATAAGGTTGATTTTAGTTGGATATAACTCAGTGCCTTTATCCGGTCTCGTATTTCGGCAGCTTCTTCAAAACGTAATTGCAGACTTAATTCTTCCATTTTTTGAGATAAAGTTTTTTGTAGTTCCTTAGTTTTACCATTTAAGAAACTTTTTACTTGGCTAACCAGCTCACTATAATCTTCTTTACTAATTTTTCCAACGCATGGGGCAGAGCATCTACCAATTTGGTACTGTAAACAAGGACGTTTGCGATTGTTAAAATAATTGTCACTGCAAGAACGTAGTTTAAAAATTTTCTGTAATTCTTTTAAGGTAATATCGACTTGCTCTGAGGAAACAAAAGGACCAAAGAACTCACCGCCAGATAAGTTTTTTCCTCTATATTTAATTAATTGCGGGTAATCAACATCTAAACGTAATTTGATATAGGGAAAAGACTTATCATCCTTAAGTAATATATTAAACTTAGGTTGAAATTTTTTAATTAATTGGGCTTCAAGCAGTAAAGCTTCAATCTCGGAATTAGTAACATTATACTCTAAATAATGTGTTAGAGAGATCATTAGTACTGTTTTATTATCGAGATCAATTTTAATATAGTTAGTAAGGCGTTTTTTTAGATTCTTAGCTTTGCCCACATATATAACTTGCCGATCAGATTTCAGCATTTTATAAACTCCAGGCAGGTTGGGCACACTCTCGAGGTGAGATTTTATTAAAGCACTACCTATAAGTTTAGATTTTTGTAACATAACCTAGCTTTTTTCTGAATAATCCTATGCAGAAGACTAGCAAGCTGCACATAGTGCCAATAAAGACTCCCTTTAGCCGAAAATTATCAGCCAAAAAATATGTCCAAATAAAAAAAGATGTGACCCCACTTAATCCACATAAAATCATCATTCTTGGTGTGATAGTAATGTTAAATAAAGCAAATATTAGAGGAACCAATATTATTGGTCCCCAGAATCCAGTAATAAATACTACTAAATCAATTACATTATTAAAATTTAAGGCAATGATTATAGCAAAACTCCCGATTACCACATTAGTAATTCTAGCAATTAGCAATAATTTCTTTTGATTTTGTACTTTAAAAATAGGGCTTAACAAGTCTTTCACTAAAGCTATTGAGGTAACATTTAAATCAGAATCAGCAGTAGACATGACTGATGCAAGTAAACCAACTATAACAAAGCCTTGTAACCCTGAGGGGACTATTTGATCAATTAGGTGTGGCAACGCAAGATTAGAAGAGTAGTTGGGATAAAGATTATAAGCAATTAGACCATTTAAGGTTATAAATATTAAAAATATAGCATATATCCCTGATTTTATATATATAGCGTTACTAGTCTTTTTGGCATTATTGTTAATTAAAGCCCGTTGAATAAAAATAGGATATAAGTTCATCACATAAAAGCCTAGCATGACGGTTATTGTGTTAATAAATAGCTCACTGGCAAAATTATTATGATGGATAAAATATACTTTTTCAATAGGTAATTGGTGGATAAATTCACTGATACCAATTTTATTAAGACCACATATTGCAATAATTGGAAGAGCAATTATCATCACGAAGAATTGTAGTAAATTAGTAAACATAATTGATTGTAACCCACCGATAGTTGTGTAGATAATAACAATCCCATAACTTAATATCGTTCCTTCTAAGTAGTTAATTTTTAAAATATATTGAAAAATATATCCACTAACACTGATTTGAGCAGCAACAAAGCCTATGGATACAATAATAGCTGTGATGCCAGCAATAAAATGTCCTGTTTTCCCATAATATTTTGCCATTATATCACCGATACTTTCTGCTCCATAATGTTTAGTTATTTGGGGTACGAGATAAATAGCTATTAGTATATCGATTGGTAGAGAGAGTATCAGTCCATAGCTATAAGATAAATCACCAGAAAAAGCTTTTTCAGCAATACCCAAAGTAGTAGCTCCACCAACAGACGAAGTAAAAATAGTTGCAACTAATAATATCTTGCTATTTTTAATCTTGTTTTGAACGGTGGCATAATTGGCAAAACCTATAAGTCTAGATCTATGGTATATACCAAGAACAAGTATCGATATCAAATATAGCAATACAATAATATTATCAATGGTCATTACTAATTATTTTTTATTGAATTGAAATTCAAGCATATACTCAAATAATTTGGAGAATTGGAACGTAAAACAAAGGGTGAGCGTGCTAGGTGTACAGCTAGTACGTAAGCACGCAAATACCCTGCAGTTTTGCGGAGCCAATTCTTCAAAGCAGAAGAGTATACTTCGTATAACCTAACGAAGTAGTTAGATTATGAGAAATGATAAATACTACAAGATCGTTTATTATCTTCAAGTATTTGTAGGTGAATTTTAGTTATAGGTAACGGTAATATTTCTTCAATTATTTCTGGCCATTCAATTAGACAAATATTGCCCTGCAAGGCTTCTTCTATAGCTAGTTCATAAATTTCTTCTAAATAGTTTAAACGATAAAGATCAAAATGATAAATCATGAATTTTGATGTCTTATAAATTTGTAGCAAATTAAAAGTAGGGCTGCTGATATTAGTATCAGGTTCACAAAAATACTTTATAATCTCTCGACAGATAAATGTTTTCCCACAACCTAAATCACCTGAAAAAGTTATAATTTTATTAGATTCTAAATTTTTAGCAATAGTTTGTGCAAACGATATAGAGTCTTGTTCATTATTTAACATAACAGACTCTTTTTGAAACTTCATTAAATCTTCAAATTTTGATGTTTAATACTTAATTCATAACAAGTATAGTCTAGCACATTAATCCTATAACATCAAATATTAAACTCTCTTTAAAAGTTTAATATTTTACTCTGGGTCCAGACGATATTTTTGTTGCAATTAATTATGTTTTATTTATAAGAAATCATGATCTAATATAAAAGAAATTTGCATTGTTGAATGAACATACGGCAATTTGGAATAGGAGAATTATTAATCAATAAAAAAGGTTTTTTATGACAAGAATATATTTGGTTAAAGCATTGTTTCTTTATATATACCAAAGAAGGTGTTACGGAAAAATACCTCATGGTAAATTTGTTTTTGTACCTTCTGACCATATAATAAGTTGCTCGCCTTGCACAGGATTCTTTTTTTTCACAGATTAGACAATCTGCTGCTCACATTGTTGTGAATGTTAATGGATATCTAGGATTATCATCAGTTATGGAAATTGGTTTTTCTATAGCAAATGGGATAACTATTTATTCAGTATGTCCTGTTCGTGATACTACTATTTCGTTATATACAAGAGATATTAGAGAGCTTTTTCCAGATTTCTTTGAACATTTTAAGCAACATAATAAAATTGATTGTGAAATTACGAAAAAACATTGAGTTTATATAGTAGTCCGATTAGTATTTAGCTATAGTAAATTGATGTCTATTAGCGGGGAATAATGTTAGTCGGGTTAGCTATAGTTTTAGGATTAAAGGTTGTTTGAAGTTTAAATGATGCTATTCTAATTCCTCGATTTTGTTGAATTCATTAACTCAACATCAATAATTTCAGATTTTGATGAGACAAGCTGATAACACTCTATAGGATACTGGATTGTTTTGTTACCAATATTTACTCCTAATTTTTGAATATTCCTAGCCCGGGATAAAAAATGTCGATTAAAAGAAGCGGCAAACTTATCATAATTATTGACTATATGCTGAATATTATTGCCAAGTTTCTGCGAATGTTCTGCTAACGAAGCAATAGAGGCTAGTAATTTTCTTATCTCTTCTATAATTAATTTGTGATTTTCTGAACGCCTATAATCTGAAATTTGGAACTTGGCAAATGATATAGCTTAACCAGATAATATGGCGACATCAGCTAATGCTGCCCAAACTGCCTGAAAGAAATCAGAGAAATTACCAGCACTTTTCCTGCTCTGCTGCTTAATTTTAAACCAGTAAT
>JAIRUG010000006.1 GCA_031254535.1 Rickettsia sp. | reverse complement strand
AAATTGCAATCTTTTAAAAATATCAGAGTTGATGATTTTTTTTGTAATTTTTTAGACAAAAGATTTTGTTTCTTTTTTTTGAAATTAGAGCAAATTTTTATCTTTCAACGGTCCCATTTTATGTTTTTACTCAATGTAATACCTGGTATTTTTGTTTGTGTAATCGTATATTTATATGCTGATTTTGATCAACCTAATTACGATTTGCTTAAGAATTTTGATTTTCTCGGTATTATTTTGTTGACTATTACTCTTGCTTCTTTGCAATATGTTTTAGAAGAAGGAAATAAAAAAGGTTGGACAGAGAGTAGCTTTATATTATTCTTATCATCCTGACTGTTGTTGGGTTCATTACGTTAGTTATTAGAGAACTAACATTTTTTAATCCAATCTTAGATTTAACACTTTTTGTTAACAAAAATTTTACTTTTGGTTGTGTTTATTCTTTTGTTATAGGCATAGGACTCTACGGTGCAGTCTATTTATTACCTTTATTTTTATTTACCATAGCTGGTTTTAATACTGTACAAATTGGTTTTACTATGATGGTTACAGGTACAGGGCAATTTCTATCAGCTCCATTTGCCGGAAGGATGCTTGGTTCTGGAGTGGATTTAAGAATTATGTTGGCTATTGGTCTTGCTATGTTTAGTGTAGGATGCTATTTAAATAGTTTTTTAACGGCTGATACTAAATTTGCTGAGTTCTTTTTATCGCAATTTGTTAGAGGGCTAGCAATGATGTTTTGCTTTTTACCTACCAATAATCTTGCTTTAGGGAGTATGAGTAAAGACAAGGTGGGGAATGCTAGTGGGTTATATAATCTTACTCGTAACCTTGGAGGAGCCGTTGGTATTGCAGTTATTAGCACTCTTCTTACAGATAAAACTAAGATTTTTAGTCAATATCTAAATGAGAATATTTTATCCACTTCACCTTCCGCTCTAATGAAGTTACAGTTTATGGGGCAATTATTAGATGATAGAGTGGTTGATCCGGAAAAGGTTTCATATTTTTTATTAGCCAATAATATAAGTAAGGAAGCATTTGTCATTGCGATAAATAGCATATTTGGTATTATAAGTGCGTTATTTTTTATGGTAATGCTCTTCCTACCATTTACATCAACTGTTAGAGGTGGAAAAGGATATGATGCACACTAAAATCTTTACTTTAATTATGTTACTATTGATATTGTTTGGTCTAACAGGCTTACCTACTGACATTTTTGCGTTGTTAGTTTCCTCTATTATTGCCAATATAGCTTATTTTTTTGCAATAAAGCTCAATTTAATTCCAAGTAGGACTTATTTAAATTATTATTCTATACTATATTTTATTTGGCTAATTAAAGAAATAATGCTATCTAGCTTAGGAGTAATAAAGATTATATGGAGTAAGAATCTTAATTTACAACCAGTCTTTGAGTGGATTGATTCAGAACAGAAAAATGATACTAGTCGTGTAATATACGCTAATTCTATTACCCTTACACCAGGGACTGTAACGCTTGACATATCATCTAATATGTTATTGGTGCATGCTCTGGAGCAATCATCAATTGACAATTTAAAATTTGGTGATTCTACTAATGAGTAAAAGGGTGCAGCACATTTGGTGTCATTGCGAGGGGCGTTAAGCCGACAAAGCAATCCAAAAATTAGAATAAATCTGGATTGCCGCGTCGCCACTAAAGTGGCTCTTCGCAATGACGGGAGTGCTACATGGTCTCGCAATGACGTATGTGCCTATAGCTCGTCATTGCGAGGAGGCGTAAGCCGACGAAGCAATCCATATGATAAGCTTCATGGATTGCCACGCTCACATACGTTCGCTCGCAATGACAGTGTATGTAGTATATCCTAATCAGGAAAAGGAGTTATGGATAAAAATTTTAAACAAACCAGCTTTTTATTTGGTAGCAATGCCGTCTTTATAGAAGAATTATATCAGCTATATTTATCAGATCATACAGCAGTTGATAAAAGTTGGCAAAATTATTTCCAAAATATTGAGAATAATAATAGTCCTCAGGTCAAAAAAACTATTTCTCATATTATCACTTTACCTCACGAGAAATCTTTGCCGTTTGATACGGATTTTTCTACTGTTGCTAACAAGCTCAGAGTAAAAATGATGATTGCCCGCTATCGCAAATACGGACATTATTTAGTAAAACTAGACCCATTAAATCTTGAAGTCCTTAAAACGAAAAGTGAGTTGAAGTTTAATATAGAAGATTTTGGTTTTACCAAAGATCAGTTGAATAATATTATAGAAATTGATGGTGAATTTTTGGGAATAAAAGCATGTACACTTGGTGAATTAGTTAATTTGCTTGACCAAATTTATGCTAAAGATATTGCCATAGAATTTGATCATGTGACAAATGAAGATGAGAAAACTTGGTTTTCTGAACAAATGGAAAGTAACACTCAAGCTTTTAATCTATTAGAACAAGATAAGAAGGATATACTAAAAGATTTAGTAGAAATTGAAGGATTTGAACAATATCTACACACAAAATTTCCTGGGGCAAAGCGTTTTTCAGTAGAGGGTGGGGAGGCAGCTGTAGTAGCTATAGATAAAGCCATAGATATGTCTGTTGTTCATGGAATAGAAGATGTCCTAATAGGTATGGCACATCGAGGAAGACTTAGCACCTTGAGCAAGGTAATGACCAAACCTTATAAAGCCATTCTTTCTGGATTTATGACAGGAAGTACCATGCCTAATAATTTAGATATTTCGGGTGATGTGAAATATCATATTGGCTATTCATCAGATAGAATAAGAGGGAAATCTAAGGTTCACCTCTCTATGGCAGATAATCCTTCGCATTTAGAAGCAGTAAATGCAGTGCTAGCTGGTAAAGTACGAGCAAAACAGGACAATATCCAAGATGTTAACCGTAAGAAGGTAATGAGTATTTTAGTGCATGGTGATACTGCTTTTTGTGGTCAAGGTGTAGTAGCTGAAAGTTTATTTATGTCAAATTTAAAGGCTTATAATGTTGGTGGAATTATTCACTTTGTTATTAATAATCAGCTTGGCTTTACAACAGACAGTTATGATACTAGACCAAGTAGATATTCCACCGAATTTGCTAAGATAATTAATAGTCCAATTTTACATGTAAATGGTGATGATATTCAAGCAGTACTCAAAGCTACCAATATGGCAGTGAATTACCGACATAAATTTGCTAAAGATATAGTCATTGAGATTATATGTTATCGTAAATACGGTCATAATGAAGGTGATGAGCCTATGTATACTCAAGGTGTTATGTATAATGTAATAAAAAACAAACAATCTCCAGCAACGATTTTTGCAAATGAACTAGTAGCTGCTGGAATAATTGACCAAAATTATTTTCCTACATTAAAAGAACAATTTAAACTAAAATTAGATCAAGAATATGAACATGCCAAAAGTTACCAACCACAAGCTCAATTTTTAGAGGGCTTATGGTCTGGTTATACTAGGTCAAATGCTAAAATACTCTCTACTGGTGTTAGCAAAAACACCTTAAAAGAGCTTGGTATAAAGCTTTGTCAAATACCAAAAGATTTTCCTTTAAATCCAAAACTTGTAAAATTATTTAGGTTAAGAGAAAATACTTTAAAGCAAGATAAGCCTATCGACTGGGCAACTGCAGAACAACTAGCATTTGCCAGTTTATTAAATTCAGGTACCAGAATACGTTTTACTGGTCAGGATTCTGAGCGTGGTACTTTCTCTCACCGTCATGCAGTATTACATAGTCAGGTGGATGATAGAACTTATACATCATTAAATAATTTATCACAAAATCAAGCAAGTTTTGAAATTGCTAACAGTAATTTATCTGAGTATGCAGTTTTAGGTTTTGAGTATGGTTATTCATTAGTTAATCCAAAAGATTTAGTAATTTGGGAAGCTCAATTTGGTGATTTTGCTAACGGAGCTCAAATAATTTTCGACCAATTCATTTCCAGCAGTGAAAACAAATGGCTTAGGATGAGTGGTATAGTAGTACTACTACCACATGGACTTGAAGGACAGGGTCCAGAGCATAGTTCTGCAAGATTTGAGAGGTTCTTACAGCTTGCTGCGGAAGATAATATTCAAGTTACATATCCCACGACACCAGCTTCATTCTTTCATTTATTACGTCGTCAAATATGCAGTAATATTCGTAAACCACTAATAGTGATGTCACCAAAATCTTTATTAAGGCATAAAATGGTTGTATCACCTCTCTCTCAGATTGATGAGAATACAAGCTTTGTACCTGTACTAGACGAAATTAATAGTGCGATAAATGCCAAGGAAGTAACACGAGTTATATTATGTAGTGGTAAAGTATACTATGATTTATTAGAAAAGAGAGAAGAAAAAACTATTTCAGATATGGTGATTATTAGACTTGAACAATTATATCCGTTTGAAAAAGATATTGTCATTAAAATATTAGGTAAATATAATAAGGCTAAGGAGTTTATCTGGTGTCAAGAAGAACCTAAAAATATGGGAGCGTGGAATTTTATTAAAGACCACTTAAATGAAAGCCTAAAAGATATATCAATTAATAATCAATTTAAATATGTTGGTAGGGATGAATCTGCTTCACCAGCAGTTGGCTCGCTTAACATACATAATGAGCAGCAAGAAAAGTTACTTGAAGAGGCATTGAGCAAATAGTTGGGGAATTGGTCAATCCATAATGAAACCCAAACGTCATTGCGGGGAGGCATATAGCTTAACCAGATAATATGGCGACATCAGCTAATGCTGCCCAAACTGCCTGAAAGAAATCAGAGAAATTACCAGCACTTTTCCTGCTCTGCTGCTTAATTTTAAACCAGTAAT
>JAIRUG010000005.1 GCA_031254535.1 Rickettsia sp. | reverse complement strand
GCGTTAACTAACTGATTTAGACTTACCATTGTCATTTGATTCGAAAACATTCTACAACTCTCTTTTTTTCTTTTTTTTCATTATACCATACCTATTTCTTCTTTCAACAGTCCCATTATCGAGACCATGTAATGGTCAAAGCAATCCATTTTTAATCACTTTCCTGGATGCTTTGTTGCCACTAAAGTGACTCCTCGCATAGACAAAGTAATGCGTGCTATAATCGGATTAGCTATATTAAGCAAGTAATGCTACCGACTCTTCACCGCCCATATAGTAGCTAAAGTAATCATTGCAATATAAACTCCTATAGGTAGAGAAGAGCCAGTAAAATGCCAGAGAGCTATACACACTGTAGGAGCAGATCGTCCAAATATTGAAGTGCCTAAAGCATCACCAATACTAACCAGCATATATTTATCTGAACCATGGAATAAGCTATTAAGCCAATAATTTAGTGGGCATAAGAAAGTTACCCCTAAGGTAATAATCCATAAACGGACAAAATTAACATACCATATAGAAGCATCAGCCATATGTAACCATAATGGTACTATGCTAATAAATAGAATGCTAGTGCTTACGATCATTACATCCACAGGGCGATATTTCTTAACAAAATGCCCTATTAATGGAATCATTGCTGCATCTACGATTAATAAAAGAATACTAACACTCATCATCTCTTTCAAAGATATAGAGGTGATAAGAGGGACAAAACTATTCATCACTATAAAAGGTATGACATATGTCATATAGGAAAAACCACTAACTATAGATATACGCAGAATATTACGCTTATTATTCAATATCACATTTGATGTGTAGGATTTTTGTTCTATTGCTCTTTGAGATATATTGGAATAACGTCTAAGATAGATCCCTACAATTCCTGCACTACCTCCTAATATAAAACATAAACGCCAATATTCATGGTGATTAGAACTAATTAGAATTGTACTTACAAAAGAGGCAATAATAATCCCAAACATTGTTGATAGTTCGTATAAGTAAGATACTTTTACCCCTTGAATCTGCGTCTTATTTTCTACAATATGTAATTTGGCAATACAATGTTCTCCTTCGCCAAAAATTGCTAACATAATTCGAATAATGAGCAGCATCAATGGTGAAAACCAGCCAATCATTTGATAAGTTGGTATAACTCCTATTAACATAGTGGTAATGGCAACACCTATTAATGAATAGGATAGAGACAGAGTTGCCCCTCGTTTTTTTACAATTATACTAAAAATTATTGAACCAATTGGTCTAGTAACTATTGAACTTGCTAATACGCCATAGGTTAAGATCAAAGCAACTATAGGATCATCTTTGGGAAAAAAGATTGTTGATAAAACTGGAGCAAGAAAACTATAAATAGCCGTGTCGTAATGATCTAGACCATTACCTATTAAAATTGATAAATCTTTCTTTTTCATAAGAGACCCTAAAATTTTTGTCAAAATTATCTATAGCTAACCTGATTAATGTTTATTCATAGTAAACTGATATCATTGCGAGCAGTAGCTTTGCTGCGATGAAGCAATCCATTTATAATCATTTTTCTGGATTGCTTCGTCGGCTCACGCCTCCTCGCTAATCGCTGCGTAATGCTAATTGGGTTATATCTATACTAACCCTTTACATAGGTTACCATACGTGATAAACACACCTTATACTATTTAATAATTAATTAAGCTACATTTAAATTGCAAAAATTATTTGATAACAAAATTATCTCTCAGATGAATTCTCAAAGTTTATGTTTTGACTCTAGACTAGCTAAAGTCGGTGACATATTCTTTGCTATTAAAGGAGCAAGCTCTGATGGTAATAAATTTATTGATGATGTAATAAATAAAGGGGTGAAATTCATTGTTACAGATGATGTTGAGAGTTTAAACAACCCTAGCATTATTGCCAATGGCGTATATGTAAATCTTGTAAGTGATGCACGGCTGGCACTGAGTCAAGCTGCTGATATTCTCTACCCACTATTACCACAATATATGGTAGCTGCTACTGGTACTAACGGTAAAACCTCGGTAGTATCATATTGCAGGCAACTATACACATTACTAGGAGCACCCAGCTGTTCTATTGGTACTATTGGCGTAGAATGTTCCAGTGGTTTGGATTTAACAAACGTCCAAGGCATTTTAGACAAATCACCGGCTCTTACTACTTTTGACTCTGTAACTTTTAGACATATTTTACACAAGCTAGCTGAGAATAACGCTAAATATGTAGCTTTTGAGGCTTCTAGTCATGGATTAGATCAACAAAGATTATATGCTGTAAAAGTAAATGCTGCTTGTTTTACCAGTTTTAGCCAAGATCATCTTGACTATCATAAAAATATGGATAATTATCTTTTAGCTAAACTAAAATTATTTACAGATAATTTATTGCCAACAGGAGTTGCTGTATTAAACTCGGAAATAGCACAATTAGATTATATCAAACATTATTTACAACAACGTAATATAAAGTTTTTAACTGTTGGTATGAATGGTGATCTGAATATTATCGATAACACAATTTGTACCTATAAAGGGCAAAAATATAATTTTACTACTGATATAGTTGGTAGTTTTCAAGCTACCAACTTACTAATTGCCGTTATGATGGTGCATTTGACTGGCTTTCCTTTTGAACAAGTTATATTGAAGTTACCGCAAATTAAGGCAGTTAAAGGACGTTTAGAGAGAGTAAGTAATAATAATGTTTTTATTGACTATGCTCATACTCCAGATGCCTTAGAAAAAAGTTTACTAGAGCTAAAAAAAATAAAATCAGATAAGGGGTTATTAAAAGTAATTTTTGGCTGTGGTGGTGATAGAGATAGCAGTAAAAGACCATTAATGGGGAAAGTTGCAGCGAAAATTGCCGATGAGGTTATTATCACCGACGATAATCCAAGAAATGAAGAGCCAAAATTGATACGGCACCACATTATACAAGGTATTATAGCGATCACTAATAGTTTTATAGAAATAAAAAATAGAAAAATAGCAATTACTAAGACGATCAATAATTTACAAAAAGATGATATTTTGCTGATTGCCGGCAAAGGTCACGAGAATTATCAGATAATAGGCAATAAAAAACTACCCTTTAGTGACTTCGATATAGCCAGTAAAGCTCTACAAAATAAAAAATAAACTTATTGACAATTAAAGCAAATCTGGAATAAGAATTGTCTTGAATTTTACGTAATATATAATATTAATTAATAATATAATGATTTGGTCAGCAAAGGACTTAAGTAGTGCACTGAATATAGAGGTACATCCTGATATTCATGGCGGACAAATTCAGTTCAATTCTAAATCCGTTACAAACGGCGATTTATTCATTGCTCTTAAAGGGGCTAGTGATGGGCATAATTATGCATTGCAGTCTCTAGAACGTGGGGCAAATGCAGTAATTATTAGCCAGGAAATAAAAGACCTGCCTGATGAGAAAGTAATTATGGTTCCTGATACCTTAACTGCTCTACATCAGATGGCTGAGTATAAACGGCAAAAATCTCAAGCAAAGTTCATTGGTATTACTGGTAGTAGTGGCAAAACAGGAACTAAAGAAGCAATCAAAACCATACTAAGTTACTTTGGGTCTACTTTTGCCAGTAGAGGAAATTTTAATAACCACCTTGGCGTACCTATAAATCTTGCTTCTATGCCTGATAATATAGAATATGCTGTTTTTGAAATGGGCATGAATCATCCAGGAGAAATAAGAAAGCTGACAAGAATGGTTAGACCTAATATATCAGTCATTACTACAATATCGGAAGCTCATCTTGAATTTTTTCAGTCTCAGCTTCATCTGGTTGATGCCAAATGTGAGATTTTTGAAGGAATGTCAAAAGATGGCATAGCTGTTATAGATTTAGATAGCCAATATTATAACCGAGTTTTACATAATCTTAAACAATTATCGATTAATAATATATATAGTTTTGGTAAATCACCATATGCAGATTCTAGCTTAACATCATATGAATATCAGCAAATTGAACGACAAGTTCGTTTACGTTATTCGATCCATAACACTAAAATAGATATCAAGATTCCCCTTGTACCAGAACATTATGCTAAAAATTATACTATTGCTCTTCAGATGTCAGCCATATTGAACTTAGATATTAATGCAACAGCAAGACAATTAAGCAAAATATCATTAATTGAGGGACGTGGTAAGCTAATCCATGCCAAATATCATGGTCAGGAATACCAAATTATCTGTGATTATTATAATGCCAATCCAGAATCAGTAAAAGCTGCTTTATTATATTTGAAACAGCTTAGTGGGGGAAAAAAAGTTGCTATAATTGGTGATATGTTAGAATTGGGAGACAATTCGATAAAATTTCATACAGATTTAATACCGGCAATTCTTGATTCTGGCACTAACAGAGTTTTTTTAGTAGGCAATAACACCAAATATATCTATCAATCTTTGCCAAACGAAATAGAAAAAATACATTTTGATAATGTCGATCTATTGATAGAAAACTTAAGTAAATTACTTAAGGGCAATGAATTAATCTTAATAAAAGGGTCGAACAGTACCCAACTTAGTAAAATCATCCAATCTTTTGGGTTACAGCAGTGATATACAACCTTCTTGCCCCCTATATACATAAATTACATATTGCAAATTTATTCCATTATATTACTTTTCGTATCGGACTTGCCATATTATTTAGTTTGACTATTTCTTTTTTGATAGGACCTAGAATAATTAGAGTTTTACGAAATTTACAAAAATATGGTCAACCAATTCGTGACTACGGACCAGAAAGTCACAAAACAAAAGTAGGAACGCCAACTATGGGGGGGATAATGATTATCCTCACCGTTTGTCTTTCTACTCTCTTATTTTCTGATCTTACTAATAAATATATATGGATAGCGTTATTTATCTTTATTAGCTTTGGTATACTTGGTTTTATGGATGATTACGCTAAAGTAACAAAAAACCACCATAAAGGCGTTAGTGGCAAGAAAAAATTATTATTTCAGTTCACTATTTGTCTGATTGCTTGTTTACTGTTAAGGGATTCCAATAATCAAGGCAATGCTCTACTGACTATTCCATTTTTTAAGAATTTGTTGATTGATTTAGGGTTATTTTATATCCCCTTTAGTATGTTTGTTATAGTTGGAGCATCAAATGCGGTGAATCTAACTGATGGTCTTGATGGTCTTGCAATCGTGCCGATTGCTATTACCGCAGGTTCTTTTACCTTAATTATTTACTTGGTGGGTAATAGTTTCTATGCAAATTATCTACAAATTATTTACGTACCAAATATTTCTGAATTAACTATCTTCTGTGCTTCAATTGTTGGAGCTAGCCTAGGATTTTTATGGTTTAACGCCCAACCAGCAGAAATTTTTATGGGAGATACTGGCAGCCTAAGTCTTGGTGGTGCTCTTGGTATTGTTAGCGTTATTGCCAAACACGAATTTGTACTAGCGATTATTGGTGGGCTATTTGTTATTGAAACCTTATCAGTAATTATTCAAATATATTATTTTAAAGCTACCCGTGGTAAAAAAATTTTTAAAATGGCTCCTTTACACCACCATTTTGAAAAACATGGCTGGTCAGAATCAAAAGTGGTGATACGTTTTTGGATTATAGCTATAATATTTGCTCTAATTGGTTTGTCTTCGCTAAAACTGAGATAGGAATGGATTGCTTCGTCAGCATATAGCTTAACCAGATAATATGGCGACATCAGCTAATGCTGCCCAAACTGCCTGAAAGAAATCAGAGAAATTACCAGCACTTTTCCTGCTCTGCTGCTTAATTTTAAACCAGTAAT
>JAIRUG010000002.1 GCA_031254535.1 Rickettsia sp. | reverse complement strand
ATTACTGGTTTAAAATTAAGCAGCAGAGCAGGAAAAGTGCTGGTAATTTCTCTGATTTCTTTCAGGCAGTTTGGGCAGCATTAGCTGATGTCGCCATATTATCTGGTTAAGCTATATTTATCAGGACAATTTAAAAGTCATAAGGGAAATAACTTAAAAGCTCAAGATGTCATTGCGAGGAGGTGTGAAGCCCGAACGAATCAATCCAGAAAAATGATTAGAAATGGGTTGCTTCGACCATTGCATGGTCCGCAATGACGTGTTTTAGATTTTCCTACAACGTCATTGCGAGGAGACGTGAGCCGACGAAGCAATCCATTTTTGGTGACTTTTATGGATTGCCACGCTCACATACGTTCGCTCGCAATGACGCTGGCTATTTTTCCGCAACTTTTAAATTACCCTGGGTATTTATCCTGAATTCGGTTATTGTGATAATTTACAATTGGTGTTAAAGAGAGTTAATGTATGCTTGCTTCATATGCAGTAGATCCAACCAAAAGTAGGGGAAGATTGTTTGATGAATATCCTACAGCTTATAGAAATGAATTTGAACGAGATCATGATCGTATAATTCATTCAAAGGCTTTCAGACGTTTGCAATATAAAACCCAGGTTTTCATTAATCATGAAGGAGATCATTATCGAAATCGTCTTACTCATTCGATTGAAGTTTCTATGGTAGCACGTTCTATTGCTAGGACTCTTAACTTATCAAGTGATTTAGCAGAAACTATAGGTCTTGCTCATGATCTTGGACATACTCCTTTCGGGCATGCAGGAGAGAGAGCTCTAAATAAGTGTATGCAAGATTATGGTGGATTCTCCCATAATGCTCATTCATTAAAGATTCTTACTAAAGTAGAGAAAAGGTATGCGGCTTACGATGGATTAAATTTAACATGGGAAGTGCTAGAAGGAATTGTAAAACATAATGGGCCTTTAATAAGTAATATACCTGAATATATAGTGGAGTATGATTTACAACATAATCTTGACTTAACTCATTATTCCTCAGCTGAAGCCCAAATTGCTTCGTTAGCTGATGATATTAGTTATATTTCCCATGATTTAGAAGATAGTGTTGGTGCCAAGATTATTGACTTTAATCATCTAACGGAAATTAAATTTATTGATCAATATGCTTTTGACATTAAGTCCCAATTTGGCAATATAACAACAACTCGACTTATATACGAAGTAGTAAGTAAATTGATCAGAGATTTAATTGCTGATTTAGTGCTACAAACAAATAATAATTTACAGAAACGGAAAATAATCACGACCGATGATATACGTCATCTTGATTATCAGCTTGTTGATTTTACTGATGAAGCAAAAGAGCGTATAATGGAAATTAAACAATTCCTATATGATAAAGTGTATAGGTATAATAAATTGACTTCGATGGTTTTAAAGTGTCAAAGAATAGTACAAGAATTATTTACGATATATATGGATAATATTGATTTATTACCATTTAGTTGGAAAGAATTAATTATACCAGGGAACATAAAATCTAAAGCTGGTATAGTAGCAGATTATATAGCTGGCATGACTGACCGCTTTGCTATTCAAGAACATCAAGATCTTTATTCCTTCAATTCTAATAATATTTGATTTATGAATATATTTAAAAAATTACGTAACGATATCATTAGTGCAGGCAGAGAAATATGCAATAATGATGATATGTTACAATTGGCAGCTGTCGAAATTCCTAAAGATAAACTCAATGGGGATCTTTCAAGTAATATAGCTATGATTATTGCGGCAAAACAAAATATTAACCCTAAGGAACTAGCTATTAGATTTAAGGAGATATTAACGCCCCTACCATATATTGCCTCTATAGAAGTTGCTGGTCCAGGATTTATTAACTTTACTATTAAAGCAGATATGTGGCATAACTCTATTAATAACATATTGCTAGATAAAGAGGATTTTTTTAATATTAATTTTGGTAATAATCAAAAGATCAATATTGAATATGTATCTGCAAATCCAACTGGTCCTATGCATATTGGTCATGCTAGAGGAGCTGTTTATGGTGATGCTTTAGCCAAAATTCTAGATAATACTGGCTATATTGTTACCAAAGAATATTACCTTAATGATGCTGGTTCCCAAGTGGATGACTTAGCTAATTCAGTTATGTTACGTTATAAGCAAGCATTAACAAAAGAAGATATCGTGATACCAGAAGGGCTTTATCCTGGAGAATATTTGGTAGATATTGGGCAAAAGTTGGTAGAGAAGTTTGGGGATAAATTATTAACAATGCCGGATAGCGAACGTCATGAACTCGTTAAGGGTTTTGCAATAGAAGAAATGTTATTGATAATTAAGCAGGATTTAAAGGAGCTAGATATTGAACACGAAGTATTCTTTTTGGAAAAATCACTGCATGATAGTGGCAAGATTGAGGAAGTTGTCCAGTTGCTGAACGTAATGGGGCTAATATATGAGGGACAGTTACCTCCACCTAAAGGTAATGCAGATGAACCTTGGGACTCAAGAACTCAGAAATTGTTTAAATCTACTGCTTTTGGCGATAATCAAGATAGACCAATAGAGAAATCTGATGGTAGTTGGTCATATTTTGCCTCTGATTTAGCTTATGCTAAGGATAAAATAGATCGTGGATTTGATCATCTAGTTTATGTTCTAGGTGCAGATCATTGTGGTTATGTAAAAAGAATTGAGGCGATAGTTAAGGCTCTTGGTGGAGAAAAAGTTAAAGTTGATGTTAAAATTTGCCAATTAGTAAATTTCGTTGAAAATGGTATCTCTGTAAAAATGTCGAAACGTAGCGGTAATTTTACTAGCGTGCGAGATGTAACAAATGAAGTAGGTAAAGATATAATAAGATTTATAATGCTAACTCGTAAGAATGATATTACTCTTGACTTTGATCTAGCAAAAGTGAAAGAACAATCAAAAGATAATCCAGTGTTTTACGTACAATATGCTCACGTTAGAACTATGTCTATATTGGAAAAAGCTAAAGAATCCATGCCAAAAATATATAATAAGTTCCTAGAACATGACTATGATTTGTCCTTACTCTCTACTGAAGAGGAAATAGAAATAATTAAACTGCTTGCTTCATGGTCAAAAATTTTAGAGATTTCAGCGAAATATTTTGAACCCCACAGAATAGCTTTTTATTTGATTAATTTAGCGTCAAAATTCCATGCTTTATGGAATTTTGGCAAAGAAAATAATGATTATCGGTTTTTAATTGAAGATAATATAGAGCTAACTGTTGCCCGCCTTGCTTTAGCAAAATCTATTCAAAAGATTATAAAAGTTGGTTTTGATGTTATAGGGGTAACGCCTATGAATAAGATGTAGTATAACTAATCTGATTAGCATTATACTCTTCTACTTTGAAGAATTGTTTTTTGAAAGTATCAGGGACTCGCATACTCACGTACCTCATGTACGCTGCGTGTGCTCGCCCTTATTTTCAAATCCAATTCTTCAAATCATTT
>JAIRUG010000014.1 GCA_031254535.1 Rickettsia sp. | reverse complement strand
GTTTCCATTCATAAATAGTATTTCTATTAATACTATATTTTTTACTAATCTCTGTAATTGCCATTTTGGCATTTACATCCTTTATTACTCTTGTTCTCAGATCGTAACTATAACTTCTTGGCATCTGATTTTACTATATTTTCTTCCTCTTGTCGCCATTTTCTTTGATTAAGCTATACCTGCTTATAAGCAATGAAGTTGAGTATAGTCCAATTAAACTGATTAAAAATATCACAGGCGTTATTTATCTCAGCATTATACCAGCTATTTTAATACTCATTTTTAGAATAGCTCTCTGTTCTCTTAGATTTTTCCTGGGTCTTTTTATATTCCTCATGGTTGGCTGTGCCAAATTCTGCTATATCATGCATATCTTTAGTTCGTATTTGTATTTCTATGTTACGGTTATAGATAGCATCTATAACTATGACATGCAAAGAACGGTAACCATTATCCTTAGGGTTATCGATATAGTTTTTAGACTTATTAACAGAATAGATACTGCAAATAATATCTCTTACTTTATAACAGTCTTCTTTTTTATCAACTATAATTCTAAAAGCAATTAGGTCAGTTAATTCTTTCACAGAGATATTCTTTCTTACCATCTTCTTGAAAGCAGAATAAGGGTCTTTTAATCTGTAATGTATTTCAGCGGCTACTTCATTTTCATGCAGTTTGCTGCTAATAGTACTTATAATCTTACGTATATCATTAGTATTTGTACCTTGCATAATTAACATTCTACATATGAATCTTTCATGCTAACAAATAATAATTAGCTTGTCAATTATCAGCAACGTTGAAGTGTTGAATTAGTTTGTATTTTTACCCTCTTATCGCCATATTATCTAACGCGAGTTGCCAATTAAAACGTCATTGCGAGGAGCTACTTTAGTGGTGACGAAGCAATCCAAAAAAAATGATTAGCAATCCAAAAAATGGTTAGAAACGGATTGCCACAACCACTACGTGGTCTCGCAATGACGGTGTATTGCAAAGCTGCTCCTCGCAATGACGTATATGCACCCCAAGCGTCATTGCGAGGAGCTCCTTTAGTAGCATTGATGCAATCCAGGAAAATGGTTAGAAGGTTAGTTATATTTCTAGACTTTTGACTGAGCGACTAAATAATCCAATTAACAATCCTCCGGCTATAAGCATAATAGATAACCAAATAAGACTCATTATCGGTTTGTAATATATTTTTGCATGAATTACATCATCATCAATTTTACTTAATACCGCGTAAAGATCGTAAGTTAAATAAGAATATATATTACTTTCTTGTGATAGTTGTTTTTCTATTATATAAAATCTATTTTCAGGCTTTAAGATAGTGATATTATTTTGTTGATCTTGAATCCAAAATTCAGCAATTTGCCGATAATAATTTTGGGATGATGATACTCTAATATCTCTTAAGGTAACTTCAAATCCACCTGCTGTTATCTTGTCTCCAACTTTTCCTATAAAATCTACTTCGCTTTGTAATAATGAATTAAGAGTAATAGTTAAAACAAGTAAGCCAAAGCCTAAATGCCCTAAGATCATGGCAATATTGGCTTTTAGCTTCTCTCTAAAGAAATTACTATTTGCTAATGGGCAATAACAATTTTGTATTATTAGAAAAAGAGAAAATATCACAGCACATGCTGAAATAAAACCATACTGAATTTGGTATGAGCTAATAAAAGTTATTACAAAAGAACAAGCTAGGATAACTAGCTGTTGTTTTCTTATATGATTTGTCTGAGCAATACCAGCTAGTAAGACTGTTGGAATAATAAAGATTATGAAATTATTGATAAAAAATCTTTCACTAATGGTAATAGATTCTTGATATAATAAAGAATAAACTACGGGATAAATGGTGGCATATAGTAATACTACTAAAGCTGTTAAGAAAAATGTACTTCCCCAAATAATAAGTTTGTGCTTGTATAATTCTGTTGGCAGAAGTTGAATAATGTTTTGACCTTTGAGAATTAGTAAAACTAAGCTTGATATAGCAAGGATAGCAAATATTGCCAGCATGTAAATTGCTCGCTCAGGTGATGAGGCAAAAGAGTGAATTGAGGTAAGTACACTTGAGCGTACCAAGAAAGTACTAAATACTACGAGTAAAAAAGTGATAATTGATAAGGTTACGATCCAGTTTTTCATTTGTCCAGATTTTATAGTTACCAAGATTGAGTGGTGTAGAACAATAGCCGACAGCCATGGTAGTAGGGAAATGTTTTCTACTGGATCAAAAAACCAAAAACCACCCCAACCGAGTTCTCTATAAGCCCACCATGAGCCTAGGGCTATTCCTAAGGTTAAAAAAATTATTCCTAAATTGGTAAATATTTTAATGGCTCTAAGATTAGTCAAGTCTAAGTTAGAGGTGAGCAACATCACGCAAGCAGATGTAAAAGGTACGACATAACAGACATAGCCTAGATATAATATAGGTGGATGTATTATTAGGGCAATATCTTGAAGCATGGGGTTTAAACCAAGACCCTGAGCGGGACGGAATGATAGGCTGTCAAATGGGTTAGAGGTGAAATAAATGAAGCTACTGAATAATATTTGTATTAGTGCTAGTACAATTATGTGATAGACTCGAGTTGGACGGCTATTAAATAGTGCAATATAAATAACGCCTATAGTTTGTAATAAACATAGCCATAATAGGATAGACCCCTCATGGCTTGCCCAGCTGGCAGCAATTTTAAATCCTAGAGGCTTTAATGTACTAGAATTAAAAAAAACATTCTGTATAGAAAAATCCGATGTAATAAATCCACATACTAATAGCAAAAAAGATAGTAATGTTGATAGCCAGCTAAAGTAAAAAAATAAAGTGCCAGCATGATATGAAGCAGTAATAATTGCTAGTATACTGAACAGCATTGTCAATATTTGTAGATAATTGCCAAGATTACTGATCACTTTCAAGTTCTTTATTTGATAAAACAGTGACTTTTATGCTATCAAGTCTGTTGCCTACTTTTTTGTTAATAGTAATATTTAAATTAAATATCTTGATAGATTCTCCTTGATTAGGAATACGCTCAACTTCATGGATAATCAAGCCAGCTATGGTATTTGCGTTATAATCAGGTAGATTCCAATTTAGTTCTCTATTTATATCTCTTATAGTTGCAGATCCATCAATAATAAACTCCGTTTCGGATTTTTTTACAATTGTGTTAATAGGATAATCATGTTCATCAATAATAGGACCAACAATCTCTTCTAAAATATCTTCTAAAGTAATAATACCTTGTAGATCGCCATATTCGTCAACAACACAGGCAAAATGATTTTTTCTCTCTCTAAAAGCATGAAGTTGATGAGTGACCAAAGCATTATCAGGTATAAACCAAGGCTGACTTACTAATTCCTCGATATTAATTTTTTTTACATCGTTATTTTTTTCATAAAGAGTTCGGAGTAAATCTCGTATGTGAAGTACACCAATTATGTTATCCTGAGTATCTTTCCATAATGGTATTCTTGTATGAGGGCTAGATAATAATGCTTTCCTTACTATCTCCTCTTTAGGCAAATCTATATTAATGGCTATTACGTTACTTCTGTGTATCATAATTTCAGATACTGTCATTCTCCTAATATCTAATATACCACCTAACATATCACGGTCAGATTTATAAACATTACCCTCTCGATGATAATGCTCAATAACTCCCCTAACTTCCTCTGCTCCTGAGATATTTTGTTGTAGATTAATACGAAAAATAAAACAAAATACCTTAACTATAACTTCAAAAACATAATTAATTGGTCTCAAAAAACTTAGAAGAAATATAATAGCTGGAGAAGTGAATAATGCTAACTGTTCTGCTTTTGCTACAGCAATAGCTTTAGGTATTATTTCACCGAAAACAATTATTAAGAAAGCCATAACTGCTGAAGCTGCGACAGTACCATTATCGCCTAGCCAGTCGATAAATATACTGGTAGCAATCGTAGTACAAACAGTATTAAATAAGGTATTACCAATTAGTAATGTACCAATTACTTTTTCTTTTTTCTTTAGAACTCGTAATACAATCGTGGCACGTTTAATACCTTCTGCCTTAAATTTTTGTATTTTCCCAGGAAAAGAGGCGGTTATAGCCGTTTCAGTAGCTGAGAGCAGTGCGGAACATCCTATCATTAGAACAATAATGATTATCAAAAAAATAGTCATTGATCCTTGTATAAATTATTTAGTATAGGTCTAATTATATTGGTAACTGGACAATTCCCCTAATACTTTTTTGGAACAATTTATAACCCAATAGCTTCCTTTTGTTTTCTGGTTAAACTAGTCTTGCTAATCCTGGCATTTGCTTGAACAAATTCACTTTGTTGTTGAATTCAAAATAGCTCATATTTCCCGGTGATTACTTCAAATTTACAAACGTCATTGCGAGGAGCCACTTTTGTGGCGACGAAGCAATCCAAAAAAATTGTTAAAAATGGATTGCTTCGACCATTACATGGTCTCGCAATGACGATTGGGATGCATATACGTCATTGCGAGCGAACGTATGTGAGTGTGGCAATCCATGAAGCTTACCATATGGATTGCATCAATGCTACTAAAGTAGCTCCTCGCAATGACAATTATAGGTATACATACGTCATTGCGAGAAGGCGTAAGCCAAGAAGCAATCCATTGTTGTTCCATGACCCTACATATTCTTCTTGACTTATAAGACAAAAAGCTTTAATATAAAGCTCTAGCCAAGTAATAAGTAGGTTAGAGCCTTTATGGCAGTCATTTCTAAAATTTTTTCGTATCTCTCTATAACTCACAATACATCACCCACCTCAAAATTAACAAATAGATTATCGGAATATGTTTTTCCTATCGAAAGGCATGAATTATCTAAATTTCTATATATAACATTATTGATGTTTTGTATTTTATTTATACAAAATATTATCAGAGCTTTGAAAGATAGTCTGATTAATACCATGATTGGTACTGAAACTGTATCATTTCTTAAATTTTGGGGGGTTCTACCTTCGGCATTTTTGTTGTCGATAATCTATGTGAAATTAGTAAATAAGATGAAGGGGGAACATATATTCTACCTTATATTGTCAGTTTTCCTACTATTTTTTGCCTTATTTGCCTTTTATATTTTCCCTAATCATCTAGCATTTCATTTGAGTAGTGAGCATGCTGGCATTTTAATAAAATCTTATCCGAATTTGAAATGGTTTATATTACTTTTATCTAATTGGAGTTTCTCTCTGTTCTATATTATAGCAGAATTATGGCCGAACGTAATATTTGCATTACTTTTTTGGCAATTTGTTAATAATATAACCTCTGTGGAACAATCGAAAAGATTCTATCCTTTATTTGGACTTTTAGCTCAAACGGGACTTTACATAGCAGGTAAATTTCTAGAAAATTTAGCTTATTTAAATCAATTTTTAATTAAAAAGTTTGACTTACAACATACAGAGTCTGAACTTTCAGTACAAATTATATTAGGTTGCGTACTGGTACTTGGCTTAATAGCATTGGCAACTTTTTGGATGCTGAACCACAAAATATTAGATAAAAAGCAGGTAGAAAAATTGCAATTTTCTGTAAAGAGACAATCGCTAACTCTTATGGAAAGTTTTAAAATGGTTACTGCTTCAAGATATATTAGGCTAATTGCTACACTACTTGTCTGTTATGGTATAGCTATAAATTTAGTTGAAGGACCTTGGAAAGCATCAGTTTCAAAGATTTATAAAACACCTACAGAATTTGCTGCTTTTGTTGGCAACTATCTAAGTATCACTGGCATATTTACCATTTTACTTGTTCTTCTTGGTTCTAATATTGTAAGAAGGTTGGGCTGGTTTACCGCAGCAATTATAACGCCAATAATAGTCTTTATAACTGGCATGCTATTTTTCTCAGTATCTAACTTTGATGGGTTTTCTGCCATAATAGTGGCTAGCTTTATGATAACTGATCCTTCTTTGATTGCTATTACAATGGGAGTAGTTAACAATGCTCTAAGTAAATCAAGTAAATATATTTTATTTGATTCTACAAAAGAAATGTCATATGTTCCTCTAGATATCGAACTTAAGATAAAAGGTAAAGCAGCTGCCGACGTAATTGGTACTAAGCTTGGAAAGTCAACAAGTGCCCTTCTCCAGTCTTTAATATTTATTATTTTGCCTTGTGCAACTTATCAATCTATTTCTATATATTTAATGATAGTATTTGGTATAATCTGTATCATATGGATTTGGGTGATTATAGAATTGAATAAAGAATACACTAAGCTCTGTGAAGGTTTCTAATTGATCTGTATTTTGAGGTGATATAGCTTAACCAGATAATATGGCGACATCAACTAATGCTGCCCAAACTGCCTGAAAGAAATCAGAGAAATTACCAGCACTTTTCCTGCTCTGCTGCTTAATTTTAAACCAGTAATGC
>JAIRUG010000072.1 GCA_031254535.1 Rickettsia sp. | reverse complement strand
AATTAAGCAGCAGAGCAGGAAAAGTGCTGGTAATTTCTCTGATTTCTTTCAGGCAGTTTGGGCAGCATTAGCTGATGTCGCCATATTATCTGGTTAAGCTATACGTCATTGCGAGGAGTGCGGAAGCCGCACAACGAAGCAATCCATTTTGGTGACTTTTATGGATTGCTTCGTCGGCTACGCCTCCTCGCAATGACGTCGGTTATTTTTCCACAATTTTTAAATTGCCATGGGGTTTATACGTAAAGTGAGTAACATATTAGGTTTTAGAGGTAAGTTTGTTGCTGTTAAAACTGCAAAAAGGCGAAAAAATTCATCAAAACAGTGGCTTGCACGCCAATTAAATGATCCTTATGTTGCTAAAGCCAAGCTTGATGGTTATAGATCCAGATCAGCTTATAAATTACTGGAAATTCATGAAAAATTTAATCTATTAAAACCAGGAATGAAATTAGTGGATTTAGGTGCTGCACCAGGTGGATGGAGTCAAGTTGCTGCAAAAATTATTAAATCTGATGAATCTGCTGGTAATAATAGTATGATAATTGCAGTTGATTTGCTTGATATTGAACCAATTATTGGTGTGCATTGTCTGCAAAAAGACTTTTATGCCGAAGGCACAGAAGAGGCTATTATAAAAATGCTAGATGGCAGTGCTGATATTGTAATGAGTGACATGGCTGCGAACACAACAGGTCATGCAACAACTGATCATATTAGGACTCTTGACTTATGTGAACATGCGATTGACTTTGCCTTAAAAGTTTTAAAACCGGGGGGACATTTTATTGCTAAAATTTTTCGGGGTGGTACAGAAAATAGTTTACTGAATAGAATTAAACTTAATTTTCATAAGGTCAAGCATTTTAAACCATCTTCTAGCCGCAAAGAGTCAGTAGAGGTTTATTTAATCGCTTTAAACAGGAAATCTGTATAATTTTCGTTTTAAAAAATACCAAGAATAATAAAGTACAAAAGTTCCAACAACGCTATATGTAGAAAATAGAAAACCTTGTTCATCATACAACCCATGAGATATATAAGAAGATAAAGCTCCAGAATACATCCCAATAGCACACATAGTGAAATATATTGCCAGTGCGGTTCTCAAATCTTGTGCTTCAAATTTACCGGATAATATTAATATATTACAAATAAAAATAGCACATAAACATACTCCAATTGTAGAAAGGAGATAGATATTACCTAATAAAGTAACTCCATAATATGGTAAAAGAATAAAACTGGCTAAGAGGATAATTATCAATATTAAGTTAGCAAGATATTTATTGATTATTTTTAATAATAGTACAACAGGTGATATCAAGAAAAATATACTTATAAGAGTATAATGAGTAATAGTGTCTATCTTTGATACAGGAAAGTTTTTCTCTAAGGCAAATTCTTCATAATACCACAATATATCAAAAGTAATGTAAGATACCATAAAGCCTGTTAGGACCTGTAATTCTATATTCTCTATTAAGAATGAAAATCTAGAAACTAAAGTTGTATTTTTATTAATATTCTCTCTTTGTAAGCAAGTTATAATAATGAAACTATAAAGTAATGTACATAATAATAACCCATTTATAGCTGATTCTAGAAACCCGGCCAGTAAATCAACGGTAAACTGTCCAGCTATCCACAACAAAGAAAAGATAATAAGAGCAAAATATTTATAGTATTTATAATTATTGGTTAACTCTACTATTTTGATGATAGTTGTGGTTATATAAGTGTAGTAGGCAGATGCCATTATAATAAAATTGATTTTAAGGATGGTGTAATCCTTAATCACAATCAGGTTTAATATACCTATGATAAGTAAGAATAAACTAACAATGGTAGTTTTGTTATCGCTGATTTTGTTAATTAATGGGGTTAAGAATAAACCAGCTATTATATAACCTAACATTTCGATTGATTCAATGTGGTCTAGTTGTTTCCCAGATAAGCCTTTACTTACTAGAAAATCTGGTATTACGAGTGCATTGATGTAAGTAATACATGCAAAAAGAAATACACTAACAAACAATAGTAAAGCTGTTTTTAAATGATTATTTTGGGTCATAAATAATTGTTTGCTAAACTAGATTACATCGTATATAAATTTTTAAATAGAGAGATGCGTTTAAAAAGTCTGTGTAACCAAGGATACATTAGCTTATTCATTAAGATTTGTCTAATTAATTTGTTATTCTATAGTGAATTAACCTGAATTAGTGCCGAATAAGCACCCATCGTGCTGTCTATTAGCGAGGAGGCATAGCTTGAGCGAAGCAATCCATTTTAATCGTTTTTTGGGATTGCATCAATGCCACTAAAGTGGCTCCTCGCTAATAGACACTAAGGATAAATACTAATCGGATTTATGACGTTGCCAATTCAAGTTAATTGACTATATCATGAATAAAATTTATATTTATAGAACAGCGGATTTGCATAAATAACGCTAGTTGCCAATTAATTGTATTAGACTTCTTGCAAAACTCGCTTATGCTGAGAAATTTGAAGGAGACACGGAACGCAGAACCGCAGCGTACTCTAATGTACGTGAGGATTCGAGTACCGCATCGACGTACAAATTACCAGCAGAAGTAGAGTTTTGCAAGAGGTCTATTGATAAAAGCTGTATTTGAATGCATTTATATGTAAAACTTTGTTATAAACACACATAGGCGTCTATTAGCGAGGAGCCGCTTTAGTGGCATTGATGCAATCCAGAAAGTGACTAGAAATGGATTGCTTCGTCGGTTCACGTCTCCTCGCAATGACATTTTAATTGGCAACTCGCGTTATCTTAGCAATATACCTAGAAATTTACGAGTAAAAAATTAATGAATAAGAAAATTATAGTTGATGCTAACTTTCCTAATGAAACAAGGGTGGTTTTACTAAATCATAATAACAATATCGAGGATATTGAGTATGAAACGACCATAAAACAACAAAACAAGGGTAATATATATCTTGCAAAAGTTATAAGGGTTGAGCTAGCTTTGCAGGCTGCCTTTATCGATTATGGTCCGGACAAGAGTGGATTTTTACCTTTCACTGAGATTCATCCATATTATTATAATATACTAGCATCCGATCTTAAGTCTTTGCCTTCTATAAATAAATTACAAGAAATTGCTCTTTCGGATATTACCCAAGATGATCTTGTGGAATTTGAAACAAAGAGGAGCTATAATCCGATAATAGATAGTGAGGAAATTGATTTAAATGCTATAGAAAGATTAGTGGACGAAAAAATTCATGTAGAATTTAATTTAGATGTTTTAGATAATGACATTGAAACAATAAGTGTGGACAGAAGTGATAGAGAGGAAGAGAATAAACAAAAGCAATATAAAATTCAAGAGGTAATAAAAAAAGGGCAAGTTCTGCTTGTTCAAGTTACCAAGGAAAAAAGAGGTAATAAAGGTGCGTCATTTACCACCTTTATTTCTCTTGCTGGAAAGTACTGTGTTCTAATGCCTAATACTCCTTTGCAGAATGGTGTATCGCGTAAGATATCCAATGCTGATGAACGAAGAAGGCTTAAGAATATTGTTAGTAAAATAACTTCAAGTAATAGCAGTAGTGCGTCAAGTATAATAATTCGTACTGCTGGTGCTGGTTGTACTACTTTAGAGGTAAAAAGAGATTATGATTATTTAGTAAGATTATGGAATAAAATTAGAGAGAGTACCCTTAAATCTATAGCCCCGTGTTTTATACATGAAGAAGATGGGCTAATTCAAAAGGTCATCCGGGATATGTGTGATCATACTGTTAAAGAGTTAATAATACAAGGTAGTGATGCCTATCAAAATGCTGTAAAATTTATGAAGGATATATTACCTACGGATCTCGGTAAGCTCAAAGAATACAAAAATAAAGTACCAATTTTTACAAAATTTGTTGTTGAGGAACAGCTAGCCAAGCTATATCAACCTGTTTTTGCTTTACCTTCTGGTGGGTATATAGTAATAAACCCAACAGAAGCACTTATTTCAATTGATGTTAACTCAGGAAAAGCAACTTCTGAAAGAAATATTGAAGAAACGGCATTAAAGACCAACTTGGAAGCTGCCAGAGAAATTGCTCGGCAAATTAAATTAAGAGATTTATCAGGCTTAGTGGTTATTGATTTTATCGATATGTATGATACTAGAAATCGTAGGATTATTGAGAGAACTTTTAAGGAATTTCTAAGTAGAGATCGTGCAAGAATTCAAACTGCTAATATTAGCCAATTTGGTTTACTTGAGATGTCTCGTCAAAGATTAAGACCATCATTTTTGGAATCGAATTCATCGATTTGTTCATATTGTAATGGCAAGGGACTTGTTAGAGCAGATGAGTCAAATGCTATGTTAATTTTACGTACGATAGAGAATGAAATTTTTAATGAAAATATCGATCTAGTAAATATTTTCGCTAATATTCATTCAGTCATCTATTTACTGAATAATAAGCGTTCGGAAGTATCTCTAATTGAAGGAAAGTACAATTTAAAGTTAAGATTCCACGTTGATCCATCTGCCACTTCTGATAATTATTCAATTGAAAAAATAAAATTGCCCAAAAAATCTAACCATGCTGAGGATGCTAATAAACCATTAATTCAAAATCAGTCCTCTAATTATCAAGAAGAAAAGAATAATAAAGAGCCTATTATTCCAAATCCTAATAAAAAGAAGCAAAAATGGAAAACATCTGATAAGTTAGAAACTAGCAGTGAATTAAATAAAAATGTAGAAGTAACAATTGATAAGGAGAAAGTTGATTCTAGTCAAGAAATTAATAAGGTATTAGTGGTAAGTGAGTTGGATAATGAAAATGTTGTTGATACCATTAAGTCAAATCGTAAATATATTGATAAAAAATCAAACTATACTCGCCCCGTTAGAAGGCGTAACTATAATAAAAACAGAGTGGATGATAATGGACAATCTCAAGAATTAACTAAACAGAAGGAATCTAATAGTTGATAAGGAGTAGCTTGAATTTATTATTAATTGTCACTTACTTGTTTTTATGTAGCTCTTGTAGTTTACGACCTGTATATAGTAATAAATATAGTTTACAGGAATTAAGCCAATTAAGTACTATTGAAGTTGAGCCAATAGAATCTATTGAAGGTGCAGAATTTTGTTACTATTTGTCTAGTATTTTACCAAAATCTACAACAACAAAGTATTTATTAAAGGTAAAATTTACTAACAAGAATTTACCATTTATTCTTCAAAAAAATTCTGATGTGTTAAGAGAAGCAGTAAGCCAAACTATTCAATATAGTTTAGTTGATATTATAACCAATCAACAAGTCACTTCAGGAACATTTCGCCATATAACTTCTTATAGTACAGCTTCTTCACCTTATCATAGCTATGTAGATAATATGAAGGCATTGGAAGATCTTACAAAACTAGGGGCTGATGAGATTCTAGGAAGATTAATTCTATATTTTAAACAAAATAGTATTAAGGATGAAGTTCTACTTATCACAAATTATTCAGTTACTTGATAAGATAGGTAATGGACATATTAAGGCTCTGTTGCTTTATGGTCCAGATAAGGGGTATATAGATAAAGTTTGTAAGGCCTTGTTGAAGAAATTTGATTTACTAAAAACTTCTATAGAATATTCAGAGATTAAGTCTCGGTCGCTTGAAACTTTAGTTAATACACAAAATTTCTTTATGCAAAAACAATTGATTACCGTAAGGTCAGTTGGTGAGTATATAGATAAATCTTTAAAACTTGCTCTTAGTAAAGATTCATTGCATTTCTTAGTGTTTATTGCTGATGAATTATCAACGGCTTCTAGCATACGTAAGTTTTTTGAAACTCAAACGTATTTAGCTTCTCTAGCTTGTTATCATGACGATGAACAAAAAATTGCTAAGATAATCTTACATAAATGTAATAGTGTGGGTAAGGTTATAAAAGAAGAGGTTGTTAACTATTTAACAACTCGCCTAAAAGGTGACCACCAAATGCTAGTTAGTGAAATTGATAAATTAATATATTTTACATTTGATAAAGATCAAATTACCTTGGATGATGCACGGCGGGTAGTTAGTGATGACTTTATGGGAAATGGAGATAATTTATGTGCTTATTTTTCCTCAAGAGATCCTGATAATTTTTTACAAGAATTCAATAAATTAAAACAACAAAATATTAATGAAGTGCTAATTATCAGAGCATTAATTAGATATTATTTAAATTTATATATCGTATTGAGTAAATTAGAAACTGGTGTTGATATAGATATGGCTATAAAATCACTATCTCCACCAATTTTCTACAAATATGTGGCAAGTTTTAAAAAAGCTATAAATAAGCTTAAGTTAGATGATTGCATTAAAACGCTGAAACATTTACAGCAAGCAGAAATTGATTACAAGCTAAATCCAGCTGGTTTTGATATATATCAACAAATTTATGTTATAGCTAACCCTACTAGTATTTGGTCATAGTAAATTGGTGTCATTGCGATGAGCTACTTTAGTAGCGACGAAGCAATCCAAATCCACTCGTTTTCTTGGATTGCTTCGTTGCCACTAAAGTGGCTCATCGCAACGACGTATAAGTATAATGGTTTTAAAAGATATGGGTAAAAGTAAGAGTTTTGACGGAGCGACTAATTGAGGTTTATATAGGATTATTTTTAAAACCCAAAGAAGTAAGCATATGCATGGTCTCTAGTAGTGGTAATCCCATAATATTTGAGTAAGATCCGTATATGCTAGGAATAAAAGCTTCAGCATATCCATGAACCATGCAACCACCTGCTTTATTGATTCCTTCATCTATGCTACAGTAAAACTCTATTTCTTGATTAGTCAATTTTTTAAACTTGACTATAGTTTGCACTAATTTTTGTCGTATTAGGAGTTGTTCTGGAGTCTTTTTTATTAGACAAACACCTGTATAAACCCTATGGCGTCTTCCAGATAAAATATTAAGACAATATCTAACATCATCACTTGTTAAAGCTTTGGGTAATATTTTTCTACCACGAGCTACAATAGTATCAGCTGCTATAATTATAGCTTCATCATTTATTTGTTTGGCAACAATCTCAGCTTTTTCTTGTGCCAATCTTGTTGCTAATCGACTTGGTAGTTCTCGCAAATGCTCTGTTTCATCTATATTAGCGGGAATAATTTGTCTAGGAAATACTTTGATTCTTTTTAGCAATTCAAGCCTTGCCGGCGATTGTGAAGCTAGAATTATAGCTATATTATGCTGTTTTAAAGAAGTATCTTCTATACTCTTCTGCTTTGAAGAATTGGCTCCGCAAAACTTCGGAGCATTCGCGTGCTCACGTAGCTCATCTACGCTGTGCTCGCTCACCCCTTGTTTTACGTTCCAATTCTTCAAATCATTTGAGTATACATTTGACATAAATATGAAAAAATTTTAATGACGATGGATAACACGACCTTTTGTTAGGTCGTAAGGTGTCATTTCCACTGTTATCTTATCTCCAACAAGTATCCTAATACGATTTTTACGCATCCTACCAGAAGTATGTGCAATAATAAGATGACCATTTTCTAGCTTTACTCTAAAAGTTGCATTAGGTAAAAGCTCAAGGACAACCCCTTCAAAATTAATTAGCTCTTCTTTGGTCATTATAACTTGATTAAATTATATTTAAAATGGCTCCCCGGGCCGGACTCGAACCAGCGACCGAACGGTTAACAGCCGTTTGCTCTACCACTGAGCTACCGAGGAACATTTGCCTTTATAGTTAACACGCTAAGGTTTTAGATAGCCTATACGTCTATGCACCTCAAACGTCTATTAGTGAGGAGTTACTTTAGTAACGACGAAGCAATCCAAAAAGTGATCAGGAATGGATTGCTTCGTCGGTCTCACGACCTCCTCGCAATGACGTTTAGGAACTTGTAACAATATCAAGAACCTATTCGGGTTAGTTATATATAGACTAGACTTCTTATAACAAATCTTTTAACTAGGGTCCAGTGTTTTCTTATTTTTTCTAGAAAAAATAAATTAAAAACTACTACTATGTTGGTGTATCTGGGCATTCATTACCAACCCAAAGCCAATAAGCATTGATACCATCATTGTACCACCATAAGATATAAATGGTAAAGGTACACCAACTACTGGTAATAATCCCATCACCATAGCTATATTTATAAATACATGACTAAACAGGATCGAGGTTATGCCTATTACCATCAGTTTACTAAATATTGTTCGACAATTCATAGCAATCATCAATGAAATCACTATAATTGCTGAATAAAGAATTAACAGAAACAAACTGCCAGCAAAACCAAATTCTTCAGCAAAAGTAGCAAAGATAAAATCAGTCTGATGCTCTGGTAAAAAATTTAGATGGCTTTGACTACCTTTGGTGAGTCCCTTACCCCATAATCCACCAGAGCCAATAGCGATTTTTGATTGGATAATATTATAGCCAGCTCCAAGCGGATCTTTCTCAGGATCCAAAAAAACCATGACTCTTTTTCTTTGATAATCATGCATTACTTGCCAAATAACTGGTACGCAAGTAACAACGATAATACCAATTATCATAAAATTTCTTACTCTAAAACCAACAGCCAAAAAAATAATACTAGCAATAATGATAGTAATCACTCCAGTACCTAAATCTGGTTCTTTTATTATCAGTAGAACTGGTATTATCACTCCTATTATAGGCAATAAGATCTTATAAAATCTGGTAAAATCCTCAGTTTTTAGTTGATGAAAGTACCTAGCTAACATTAACACTATGGCTAGTTTTGTCGGTTCTGAAGGTTGCAAGCGGATAACTCCTAAATCTATCCAACGCTTTGCTCCCATAGCAATAGAGCCAAAAAGCTCAACACTAACTAATAATATGATAACCGCAATATAAAATATATATGAAAACTTAAATATATATTTTATATCAATAATCGCAATAATAATCACAATTGGTATAAACAAGAAAAAAATCATCATCTGTTTATACACCCAAGGCTGAATATTACTATCCGAAGCGGAATATAGTACAACAAAACCAATATTACAAATTACGCTAATAAGAATAATTAAAGTAATCGGTAATTTTTTTAGTTTCTCAGAATAATTTCTTTGAATTGACATTTTAGGTGGATATCTATAAGAATTAACTATAAAACAATAATAAATATTATATAACGATAAAGAACATGAAATTATTATTACATAACACACTAACTCACAATAAAGAAGTTTTTATACCGCTAGATAGTAATTTAGTAAAAATGTATGTTTGCGGTC
The DNA here is from genome assembly GCA_031254535.1 of Rickettsia sp. Lineage (GTDB taxonomy): Bacteria > Pseudomonadota > Alphaproteobacteria > Rickettsiales > Rickettsiaceae > Tisiphia. The sequence continues at coordinate 5,096 of JAIRUG010000072.1, read as the reverse complement.
CAACCGTCTACGATCACCCCCATATTGGTAATGCTAGGTCCGTAGTAGTATACGATATTTTATATCGTGCACTAAGTAAAATATTTGGAAAAAATCATATAAAATATGTCCGTAATATTACCGACATCGATGATAAAATAATAAATAGAGCTAAAGAACTAAAAATCACGATTTCTGACTTAACCGTTAAAATCACAGAAGAATTTCATTGTAATATGCAATATCTAGGTTGTCAGGCTCCCAATATTGAGCCAAAAGCCACCATGCATCTTGATGATATGATTATGATTATTCAAAAATTACTTGACCTGAACCATGCTTATATTGCAGATAACCATGTTTATTTTGATATTTCTACAGCTTCAGATTATACCAAATTATCGAATCGTAATCTTGAAGAAATGCTAGAAGGGGTACGTATTGAAAATAATTCATCAAAAAAGCAACCACATGATTTTGTATTATGGAAACCAGCTAATAAAGATGAAGAAATATTGGCAAATTTTGATAGCCCTTGGGGAAGAGGGAGACCAGGATGGCATATAGAATGTTCAGCGATGAGCTATAAATATTTAGGAGAAAATTTTGATATTCACGGTGGTGGAGCAGATTTAATTTTTCCTCATCATACTAATGAAATAGCACAAAGTACATGTGCTTTCCCGAATTCTCACTTTGCTAAATATTGGGTGCATAATGGGTTTCTAACCTGTAATGGTGAAAAAATGAGTAAGTCGCTCAATAATTTTATTACGGTAAAAGACTTAATAGATAAAAAAATTCCAGGTGATGTGGTTAGATTATTGCTAATGAGCAGTCATTACCGAAAGCCATTAGATTACAACGATAAGGCTTTAGAAGATGCTAAAAAAACAATGAATTATTGGTATAGAGCAGTAGAAAACTTAGACATTAACAGGCTTGATGTGCAAAATGTTTCAAAAGAATTTTTATCAAGCTTATTTGATGATCTGAACACACCTCTTGCCATTAAAATAATTAACGATTATGCCAAATTGGTTTTTGCTAGTAGCAAAGAAGAAGATAAATACAAATATGCATCTTACTTACTTTCTTGCAGCAATTTTATGGGTCTAATGACCAAACCAGCTAATGTGTGGTTTCGTTGTGCAATGAATGACCAACAGAATGATGAACTAATTCTCCAACTAATTGCCAAACGACAACAAGCAAAATTACAAAAGAATTGGTTATTAGCTGATCAAATTCGTCAAGATTTATTAAAAGATGGCATTATTCTAGAAGATAAACCAGATGGATTAACTAATTGGAGGAATGCGTTCCTAGAACCTAGTAAAAAAACCTAGGCAATCCAATTTATACATTGTCATTGCGAGGAGCTACTTTAGTAGCGACGAAGCAATCCAATCTAATGAGTAGTGGATTGCCACGACCTACTTGCGTGATCTCACAATGACAAAGTAATGCTAATCGGGTTAGCTATATCTTGATCTTTGTCTACCAACTTTTCAAGTTAATTAGAGTATACACTATTTTGTAGTGTACACTAATATATCACCATCAAAAAATTTAATATTAAATTCCTGTTTTTTGTTTGCCATAATTTTTGATGTTATGAATTCTCCATCTGCTGATTTAATTACCGCAAAACCACGTTTTAATACAGTTTTATAGTCTAAACTGGTAAGTAGTAGATTATTTAAATTTAGTTGATGCTCATAATTTTTTAACTTAGTGCTAATAGATTTTAGTGTATAATTAAATTGATGCTCTAATTCTAACGACTTATAGTTAACTATTTTCAGAGGATTTAATATCTCTATATTCAGTGAGTCAAGTTTTGCCACTTTAAATTTAAGTAAATTCGGCAAAGAATCTGTTAATCTAAAACTGAGTTCATCAAGAAGTTGTTGATTGTAGTCTATATAAGTAGTTAGACTTCTGGAAATGTCAGTATTGGAGTTAACGGCTTGCTGTTCGTATCTAAGTAGCTGATTAATACGATTGAGCAATGTATCATAATATGAACTTATTGTATAATTGAGGCTAGAAAGTACAGGTACAGCAAATTCAGCTGCAGCGGTGGGAGTAGGAGCCCGTTTGTCAGCTACTAAATCAATTAAAGTATTATCTACTTCATGCCCAACTGCAGAGATAATAGGAATATCTGAACTAAATACACTACGTACTACTATCTCTTCATTGAAAGCCCATAAATCTTCTATAGAGCCACCACCTCTTGCAACAATTATAACATCAGGTTTTATATTTTGCTCTAATTTATTAAATCCTTCAATTGCCCCAGCAATTTCACTTGCAGCATTTCCGCCTTGAACAGTAACTGGCCATATTAGTATATGAGACGGACAGCGATCATTAATACGGTGTATAATGTCCTTAATTACCGCCCCAGTCATTGAGGTAACTACACCAATCTTATTAGGCAGAAAAGGTAAGGGTTTTTTGGGTTTATTAAAGATACCTTCTTTTTCTAATTTTGCTTGCAGTTCCTTGAGAATTTGCATAATAGCCCCAAAACCTGCAGGTTCAAGGACTTCTACCGATAGCTGATATCGCGAATTTCCTGCATATCCAGAGAGTTTGCCGATAGCTACCACTTCCATACCGTCAACTGGTGTAAATTGAATTTTGGCAAGTACCGGACGCCAACAAGTACAGGCTAGAACAGCTGTATTTTCCTTAAGATTAAAGTAACCATGACCAGAAGTCGCTATTTTAAGACCAGAGATTTCTCCCTTTACTCTAATATAACCAAAGTTACTTTCTAGCAATTCCTTAATCTTACTAGAAATTTCAGTAACTGAGAATTCTTGATTTACTAAATTAGTAACAACACTATTTTCTAACATAAAAATTATACTAATTTTCTGGATATTCGTTGCCTTTGGCTCCTATAGTTAACCATATAGCATTATACCGCTATTAGCAAGGAGCTACTTTGCCCTTCAAATGTCATTGCGAGGAGCTACTTTAGTAGCGACGAAGCAATCCAGGAAAGTGATTAGAAATAGATTGCTTCACGTGCTTACGGGCTTTCAGGCTGTTTTCTCTACGATTTTTAAACTACCCTGGGTTTTTAAAACACAAACAAAGATTATCACTGAATTATTTTCTTTTGTCGATGGTTTTTATAATAGATTTTTTGCAAAAGTCTAGGTTGCTGTGAACAAAATTAATAATATGTATGCCCCACTTAAACGTCATTGCGAGAAGTGCGGAAACCACACGACGAAGCAATCCATTTTTGGTCACTTTCTGGATTGCTTCGTTGACCTACGGTCTCCTCGCAATGACGATTGGGGTGCATACACCGTCATTGCGAGCGAACGTACGTGAGTGTGGCAATCCATGAGAATTAATATAATACACCAAGGCTATATGGATTTACTATCAGATAGCTGAGCTTGATATTCCTTATTAAGTGATTTAATCGTATATAACCACAATATTACGATAACAAAAAACACGCCAGCGAAATAAGGTGTAGCTTCAACGAAGGTAAAAGAAGGAAGTAAGATAAAGAATGTTGACTGGATAATACCACCACCAGATTTACCGAACCTACTACCTATAACTTCTACTGCTGCTTGACCTTTCGTTCTAAGATCCTTATCAAGAGGGATATATGCCATATTCTTGGTAGCATCAAATAGTGAATATTTTGTTGCCTTGCTTAAAATATTTTGAATCATTCCAATCATCACTGCTACTGCCAGAGGACCAGAAGCGAATAGACCAGTAACGTACATTGCAATAGTACTATCAAAGAAAATAAAAGCAAAAAAAGCAATTCCAGTAATTAACATCATCAAAGGAGTAATCATCGCGGCGGCGAACCAAGAAACCTTTCTTAAAATGTTAGAGCCAACAACCATAAACAATATAGCTGTCACACCTTGCCAAGCCTGAAATTGCCCCATATACATGGTATATTCTTCTTTAGTTGGATATAGTTGCTGAATTTTTGACTTCCATACACCTTCTACGAGATTTACTGACACACCATAACATAAAATTAGTAAAGCAATAAGCCCTAAATATTTTGAACTAAAAATCATTTTAAAACTTTCTATAAGAGATAGCTTAACCTTGCTTTTCTTGTTTGTTTTACTTGTTGGGTCATATAAAGTAGGATCGGTTAAAACATGCTGATTCATCCATCTATACAATAACATGATAACTAGAGCACTAACCATCATAATAAAAAGTAGCGGAGTAAATTTCAGATGTTCTGAAACTATTTGAGTTTCTTTGCTTAAAAAATAGCCAAGTATTAATGCAGTAACTGGTAAAGATAAATTTGCTAGCATACCAAACATAGAATAAAAACGCTTTGCCTCTTCAGTCTTAGTAATTTGGTTAGCAAATTGCCAAAATAATAAGCTAAGCATCATAGCTCCCCAAAGCTCTGACATAGCATAAAAGATTGCAAAACTCCACTTACCAATTACCCTAATGAACCACTTAAAATTGGGATATGCATTACTTAATGTATCAATTGTTTCAGGATTAGGATGCACCAACTCTGGATATGGGTATAATACAAAACTAAACAACATAAAATATGCTAGAAAAAAACCAGTCACAGTGTAAAAAACATTTTCTTGTTTTAAAAGATCACAAAGCTTTACGTAAGCAATCATAAATAGTACTGCCATTGGTAAAACTACATAGGTCTTTACAAAACTTATTGCTTCAGGACCAATATCTGTTACCACAAATCCATCTTTTATCGATCTAAGAGTGGAATAGTTGAGCAAAATACAAAACATCATAGCTGCCATAGGCAAAAATTTCTTATTTTCATGCCCTTCAATTGGCCAAACTACTCTTCTTATTTCTGAGAAATAACTATTATCTTTCACCTTATCCATACTATTTTATTATCATTATATAATCAGTGCACTTATATAGATATACATAAGAAAAGTCAAATGAAATGATTAATTAAATGACTTTACGTTAAGAACTAAGTGAAATAATTCTTGTGCATTATATGGTAGGACTTTGACTTGATGAAAACTTGGCATAAATTTTTTAAAAATCAGTTACCCTACCTTTATGCTGCCAATCTCCGTGGATAGTTGGTTCTT
>JAIRUG010000071.1 GCA_031254535.1 Rickettsia sp. | reverse complement strand
AAAAATTGCAATCTTTTAAAAATATCAGAGTTGATGATTTTTTTTGTAATTTTTTAGACAAAAGATTTTGTTTCTTTTTTTTGAAATTAGAGCAAATTTTTATCTTTCAACGGTCCCCTTATGGGGTGGATCCACACCGCAAGGAAAAATACAGTTTACGGCAAAGTAGATATTACGTGATCGCTAAGGACGTAAGTCACATTATCGATTATTATGGTGCAGATATTGACTTACGCGATGATCTCTATAAGAAAGAGTCGTATACTGAGCTATACCCAGCCGATTTGATAGAAGGAATGTCGAGTGTACCTAGCGACAGTTTTGATATCGTTATTTGTGAGCAGGTACTCGAGCATTTGCATGAGTTAGCAATGGCTTTTAAAGCGTTAGAGCGGGTGCTTGCTCCTTATTTCTAGGGGTACCTATTTTCCCGCATGGAGTGCATTTGCTACGGCGATATTTAGTACCGATAACTGACAAGCTATTTCGCGTACAGAAGGTGCGAAGGCATGTGCAAGCCTTTTCACTGCGAACTTTTAAAGGATTACTGCATAAATATACTGATTTAAGGATTAAAGAAATTAAAGGGTTTCGTATTATTTCCGGAGGAGTTTTAAGAGGGCTGGAGAATCATAATGGTGGCTGGATTTTAATCTGAAACTAGGTCAGTTAATCCCGAGCTTATGTATCGAGATCCAAATTGTTGCACAGAAAGTAGTTGCATAAGACTAATTCTCATGGATTGCTTCGACCATTACATGGTCTCGCAATGACGTATGTACACCTATAATCGTCATTGCGAGGAGGCTTCAGCTTGAGCGAAGCAATTCATATGATAAGCTTCATGGATTGCCATGCTCACGTACGTTCGCTCGCAATGATGCCTGGGTTGCATTTTGATAAACAAAAAATTTTAATTTTATGACAGAAGTAATAGCTAAAGAACAATTAGAACAATATATAAATCAAATAGAAGGGCTTGAACAAGAAAAAGCTGAGCTATCTGAAGCAATAAAAGATGTATTTGATGCAGCCAGTTCCAGTGGTTTTGATACCAAGGCTATGAAGTCTGTGTTAAAACTAAAAAAACTTGATAGAAATAAGTTGGCTGAACAAGATGCAATCTTAGAATTGTACAGGCAAGCTTTAGGTATATAAATTAAAGAATTTAATAATGAAATTATACCCGTTAAGACTGTTACCTGATCAAATCAATTTTGATTTTATTAGATTTAAAAAAGTAAGCTATACTATGTCCATTATTTTGTCTCTTGTGAGCATTATGTGGATAGGGATTTATAAATTTAATTTTGGTATTGATTTTGCTGGTGGAATTGTTATAGAAATGCGGCTTGATCAAGTACCTGATTTAACCAAAATGCGTGAAGTACTTAATAACCTTAAGATTGGTGAAGTGGTATTACAAAATTTTGGTAACCAGCATGATTTATCGATACGAGTTGGTAGTAATAGTGAAGATACTTTAATGCACAATATTGAGCTGATCAAGTTGACTTTAAACAACCAATTTTCTTATAAATTTGAATATCGTAAAGTAGATTTTGTCGGTCCACAAGTTGGAGCTCATCTGATAAAATCAGGAATAATGGCATTAATTCTTTCTTTCCTTGCCATCATGGTTTATACTTGGGTTAGATTTGAGTGGTATTTTGGGCTTGGTATATTGATAGCTTTGCTACATGATGCTATACTAAGTTTAGGTTTTATGAGTGTAATGAGGTTAGATTTTAATCTAACTTCGATAGCTGCTATTCTTACCATAATAGGTTATTCTGTCAATGATTCAGTAGTGATCTATGATAGGATCAGAGAAAATTTACGAAAATCATATCAAAAAACAATGCCACAAATTATTAATATGAGTATTAATGAGACTTTGTCTAGAACCATTCTAACAGTTGTGACAACCTTGCTAGCAAACTTAGCTTTGGTAATATTTGGTGGAGAAGCTATTCATAGCTTTAGCTTATTAGTATTTTTTGGCATAATAGCTGGTACATATTCATCTATCTTCATCTCCGCTCCTATATTGACGTTGTTTGTCGCTAAGAAATTCAGATAGCGAGAACTAGCAAAGCTACTACGAAGCAATGAATAGTGAATTGCCACGACCACTACGTGGTCTCGCAATGACGAATTATAAACCCAGGCGTCATTGCGAGACCATGCAATGGTCGAAGCAATCCATAAAATTACCATAAATCTGGATTACTTCGTCGCTACCAAGGTAGCTTCTTGCAATGGCGTCTGTGAATTTGACAACTCACTTTAGTCAACATAGTATCGGCTCTTTTTTCAAATGCATCAACCATTCTCTTAGTAGCATCAGTAAAAAATATACCAACTAATTTATCAGCTATGGCAAACTTCATCTTAAAATCAATAAAAAACTCTATTTTAGTACCAATATCTTCTTCAGAAAATTGCCATAAATTTTTTAAATATTTAAATGGTCCAGAAATTGCTTCTACTTCAATTGAATATCTCTGCTTATTCAAATCATTTGAGTATATAATTCTTGATTGATAATTCTCTGAAAAACCTTTTAGCTGAATTACTAATTCAGCTATAATTTGATTCTCACTCTCTGAGATGATTCTAGCCGCCCTACACCAAGGTAAGAATTCAGGATATGACTTTATGTCAAGAACTAAATGAAATAATTCTTGTGCATTATATGGTAGGACTTTGACTTGATGAAAACTTGGCATAAATTTTTTAAAAATCAGTTACCCTACCTTTATGCTGCCAATCTCCGTGGATAGTTGGTTCTT
>JAIRUG010000103.1 GCA_031254535.1 Rickettsia sp. | reverse complement strand
AGCTCGTTTCACACCTGTTAACTCTAATATCTGATTGTTTCTCATCTCCACCTCCAATCAGACATTATAGCTTAATTCCTATTTTCTTGCTACTCTACTCTAGTTTCGAAAGAGGTCTAATTTATTTTCTTGTTAGTTTAATTGTGAGCGTTCACGGTTTTTTTGCTATTCGCCAAACGTCATTGCGAGGAGCCGCTTTGCGGCGACACGGCAATCCAAAAAATGACCAGGATCATTTTAAATTTTCAATAATTCATTAATTTTAGCAATAGATAACCCAGTAATTTTAGCTATTTCTTCAATAGAGCTACCATTTTCTATCATCATTTTTATTAATTTAGCTTTACCTCTAACTTCACCAATTTGGATACCTTCCTCTCTACCTTTTTCCTCAAATTTCTTGATAGTGTTAGCTTCAATACGCAGCCACTTCAGATGGTCTTCATATGCTTCACGTTCTTCCTCAGTAAAATTCATCACATCTAGAACTGTTAGGGCTTTTTTTATACTAGCATCATTTAATTCTTTTGGTAAATTATCTTTGTTAAGTAGATCATTCCTCGTTAAAAATGTACTCCACATATCAAGAGAATTTTTTACCTTCTTTACTATGTCAGCTAGCTGTTCTTTCGGATTATTAGTAAACTTATTTAGCTCAATAGTATGCAATTCTAAATCCTTGAAATATAACAAACCACTATCTTTTTCTACTATATGAAAGACATTATGATATTTTTTTTCATTGGGAATAGAGGTAAAGTTTAATATATGAATGCCAATAGCTTTAGATAAACTAGCATAGTCCTCAGCGGTCTTTAATTGTTCAGTATATAATTTTGCCCAATAATATAGAGCTCTTTTGTCATAATCAGCTTCGTCAGTAATTTGGATTTCGATATTAAATCTTTTGCCGTCCTTTCCTTGTGCTTTAATATCTAAAATTGACAGTTTATCGCTTTTGAAGTTCTTTGGATTATATGGATTAAGCAGTTTTACTTCTGTTACTTGATCTTCCTTGGACACAATCGAATTGATTAGGGAAATAAGCAAATCCTTATTCTCTTCAACACCAAAGATTTTTTTAAAGGCTATATCGACTCTAGGACTGATATTTGACATAAATCTAATTATATATTTATTTTCCTTATTTTAGGCTCTTATATCAGATTTCCAAGATATAAGAACCTAGCTAGTTTGGTAAATTACCGGTAAACATTAAAACGCTTGATATTAACACCACCCAAAATAAAGTAAAAGGTAAAAATACTTTCCAACCTAAACGCATTAACTGGTCATAACGATATCTAGGTAATGTCGCTCTTATCCATAAAAAACAAAATAATAAAAACCCAACTTTTACTATAAACCAAATAAAACCTGGCACAAAATCTAGGAACTTGATACCAAAAGGTGGCAAATAACCACCTAAGAAAAATGTTGTGGTCATGCTACTTGCTAAAATCATATTAGCATACTCACCAAGAAAAAATAAGGCAAAACCCATAGAAGAATATTCAACATTATAACCAGCAACTAGCTCAGACTCAGCTTCTGATAAATCAAAAGGTAATCTGTTAGTTTCTACAAGTAGCGATATGAAGAATATTACTGTCATAGGTAATAACATCAATTCAACCCACCATGGTAATAATTGTTGTCTTTCTATGATTTCTGAAAGATTAAGTGTCCCCGTTGTTAAAAGTACAGTAACAATCACCAACCCTATAGATACTTCGTATGAAATCATCTGAGCTGACGAGCGAATAGCTCCAAGGAAAGCATATTTCGAGTTACTCGCCCAACCAGCTATGATTATACCATAAACCCCCAACGATGAGATTACCATAATATATAAAACACCAACATTAATGTCAGCTAATACAAGCTTTTTATCAAAAGGTATCACTGCCCAACCAATTAAACTAAGCACAAAGGTAATCATAGGTGCTAAAGTAAATAATATTTTATCAGCTTGGTTTGGTATAATTGTTTCTTTAAATAATAGTTTTACTGCATCAGCAATTGGTTGCAACAAACCAAAATATCCAACTACATTTGGACCTTTTCTCAGTTGCATTAGTCCTATTACTCTTCGTTCAGCATAGGTAAGATAGGCTATACACAGCAGAAGAGGAATAGTGATAGATAGGACTTTCAATGCCACAATAATTAATGGTAATAGATATTGTTGAAATAACGATATCATGCAACTTTTTCCCTTTCTTGCTTTGATTCCAAGCACTTTGCCATAGTAACAGATGCCCTACTAATTGAATCTGTCATGTAATAATTTATCGGCTTAGTTACTATATCATAGTTAAGTAATTTATCTGTAGAGGTAAATTTTATAAAGTCACCACTCATTATCTCAGAAATATTGGCAAATACTGGAAATTCAACTGCCAACTTATTTCTTATTTCAACTAAATTATTCATACCAAGATTTAGCCCTAAACCACCAGCTAGGCTATTTATAATAACCCAATCTTCTTTTGCTTGCCCTACTGGACTAGTCACTGCCCTGGCATATTGTGGTCTTCCTTCGAAATTTACGTAAGTAGCATCTTTCTCTGTATAGCTACTAGCAGGAAAAATTACATCTACTGCATTTGCTCCATTATCACCATGATGCCCTTGATATACGACAAAAGATGATTTTATTTTACTCATATCAATTTCATCACTACCTAGTAAATAGACAAACTTAATATCCCCTATTTCTGCCTTTTGTAAAATTTCATAAACCCCATTACCACCATTTTTAGGACTAAAACCTATATCTAAACTACCAACCATTGACGCATGATTATGTAATATATTAAAACCATTCCAATCATCTCTAACTATTTTATATTTGTCTACCATCTGATGAATGAGTGCCAAAATAGCATAACCATCATCCCGGGAATATGCCCCATCACCGATAATTATAACCGGATTTTTTGCAGCTGCCAACTCCTTAGAAAATTGATGTTCCCCTGATATTATTGCCTTAATTATCTCAAGACTAGCCCCTAATTCATTGATAGAATAAGTTTGATCACTAACATTACCAATTCGAGCTACTTTTAGCTTACCCTCTCTTTGCAACGCGCCAATACGAGCATTAAGAACAGGTGCTATTTGTCTAATATTTGCACCAATTAGCAAAATCAGATCAGATTTTCTAAGTCCAGAAATAGTTGTGTTAAATAGATAGTTCCCCCTACTAGATCTGTCTATCTTATAATTAAACTGATTACTATCAAAATTATTACATCCCAACTTTTGTAACAATGTTTTTAATAAAAACATTGATTCGGTGCACGCTAGTGTTCCAGCTATTGCCGCCATTTGATCACCAGCAAGAGACTTTAATTTTTGTGCTACTAGTGCAATAGCATCACTCCAGGAAGCTTCGACTAATTTACCATTTTGTCTTATATACGGAGAATCTAACCTTTGGTATTTCAAGCCATCATAAGCAAATCGTGCTTTATCTGATATCCATTCATCATTAATATCATCATTAACCCTAGGTAATATCCTCATTACTTCAGATCCCCTACTATCAACTCTTATATTACAACCTTGTGCATCCAATACATCTATTGATTCAGTTTTCTTTAGTTCCCAACTACGAGCTTTAAAAGAATAAGGCTTTGAATTTAACGCACCAACAGGACAAACATCTATAATATTGCCTGACAACTCTGATTCAAGACTACGTTCAAGATACGAGGTAACTTCCATATGCTCTCCTCTGTAAATAGCTCCTATCTCCTCAATTCCAGCTATATCGGTGGCAAACCTTATACATCTAGTACATTGTATACATCTAGTCATTTGGGTTTTAATCAAAGGACCCATATATTTATCTTTGACCGTCCTTTTATTTTCCAGAAATCTAGAACGTGCTCCACCATATTTAAAGGCTTGATCCTGTAGATCACACTCACCTCCCTGGTCACAAATAGGACAATCTAGGGGATGATTGATCAATAGAAATTCCATTACCCCTTCACGAGCCTTTTTAACGCCTATAGTGTTAGTGTGAATCACCATGGCTGGAGCAACAGGCATAGCACAAGAAGCAATAGGTTTTGGGGATTTTTCCATCTCCACCAAGCACATACGACAATTACCAGCAATTTTCAAACGTTCATGAAAGCAGAAATGGGGGATTTCTATACCAAGCTTGTTGCAGACACGAAATACGGTTGTGCCCTCCTCTACTTCAACTTCGATACCATCTACAGTAAGCTTTATCATTGACATTTATATTATAGTTTTATATTACGTCGAAATTATATACTCTTCTGCTTTGAAGAATTGGAACGTAAAACAAGGGGTGAGCGTACTAGGCGTACAGCTAGTACGTGAGCACGCAAATACCCCGAAGTTTTACGGAACTAATTCTTCAAAGCAGAAGAGTATACCATATTATATACCAGTCACTAATCTAAATTTTTCAATTTTGCAAGAATAACTTCTTAACTAAAAATATTTAGCAAATTTTCCACATTATCAGTATCAGCAAGCTTATTATTTTTATATTCTCGACATTTAAGGGGACCGTTGAAAGATAAAAATTTGCTCTAATTTCAAAAAAAAGAAACAAAATCTTTTGTCTAAAAAATTACAAAAAAAATCATCAACTCTGATATTTTTAAAAGATTGCAATT